>JADFRB010000349.1 GCA_022561525.1 Nitrospinota bacterium | reverse complement strand
TGAGAAACACCCGAGGCATAGCACAGCTATGTTGAGGGTGTTTCGATTGAGGCCCGTTCAAAGATGGCCCGAAGATTGGATGCGAGATGTCCAAGTTATTTTCTCTCAGGTCCTAAGATTCCGGCTGTGACGCCCCACAGTCATTCTCCTTGCCACAATTCCAGAATGAGAAGGATTTGAAACAAGTAGGCATAATCGGCGCGACCCGCTCGAGTATCCGCCATCATCTTGCGAAGAGTCGCCTCTTGGTACATCCCTCGTCCTAACGTCCGAGGATCTAGCATCACCTCTTCCACGGAGTTGATCAGGGTCTCCTGCATCCAACTATCAAAGGCGTGATAATGGCGATACCCAGGAACGTTTAACCGCTTAAAGAGACTATTCAGTTTGTCATAGAACGCCTCGGCCCATGGGCCCGCATCACCCGGTGCACCGGTATTTGAATTCCGAACCTTGAGCATCGCCATGTTGTTATGCCCAACGATCGATCGATGAATGTCCGTACCATCCCTCCACTTCGACGGCCCGGACCAGAGGACTTTTAGGAACTCATAATCCACAAAAGGCAACTCCACTTCCGCGTAATTCCTGAACAGCTCCAACGAGGGAATCGTAAATCGACGGTGGTGTTCCACCAGATAGAGATAACTGCACAGATCCGCCGGGGTGGCATCAATTTGAGCCAGGCTGACTTCCAAGGAACGTTTCGACTCCCCTTCAATCTGTTTCCACCAGTCAGGCATAAAGAGTTCGTTCAATGGTGCTTGCGAACTAATATAGTTCACTCGATTCAGGATATACGGAATAAACTCTTCCTTTTTCTTCATCTGAAAAATGTTCGAATCAGTGTGAAGGGGCCATGCCAGGCTGACTTTTGCCAATTCTGCGCCATGACCTCGCAACAACACGTCATAGCCTCCCTGTTCCACTAACCGGATGGCTAATAGCTCCGTGAGGCCATGCGTCAGGTACATACCATCAGTCAGATCGACCATTCGCTTCAGGTGATGCACAAAATCCTTGAGATGGGTGCCATCCAAATCACCAAACACATGCTCACTCTGTGCTAAGTGGGCCAACTGTGCGGCGATGACTTCATCCGCACACCCTTTCACGCCCAACGTATACGAAAAGAGCTGGACGTTGTTATCTGCTGCCGCACTCAAAATCATTCGCGAATCCAACCCGCCGGATAGCGAAAGCCCTATTCGATGGGCTCCCTTTACCACGCGTTGCACAGCCCCGTTGAACAATGGGCGTAGCTCTTCGTGGTATTCCTCTTCTGTGCCAGCCCACGGGTGGAAGAGGGAATCCAGCCTGGTATACGGTTCGACCACGCACTCACGGTTATCCCACCGATAGGTCAGGAATGATCCGGGAGCAAGAAGCTGCACAGAAGGATCGAGGGTTTTGTTTCCAACGAGAAATCCAAAGGTGAGGTAGTCGGCAACAGCTTGAGGATTCAAGGAAGGGCGGGTTTCACGGCCTTGCAAGACTGACTTCAATTCAGACGCAAATACGAAATGCTGCGAGTCCGTATACCAATACAGCGGATACGAGCCTAACGCATCATTGGCTAAAATCAGTGTTTTTCCCCTTTCATCGAGAATGACGGCACAAAAAGCTCCACGCAGGCGTGCGAGACACCCCGTTCCCCATTGACGATACAGATGGTCCATCAGGGCGATCACGCCTGCCGGTGGGGTACAGCCTTCTTGCTGCAGTGCGGCGCGCAACGCGTCTTCATTGTCGAGTTGCCCATGAAACAGAATATGAATGTCTTCTGGTGTAGACAACTGAGGCTGAGGATGATACACGCCCAGATGCACACGGCCCAATGCCCATGCTCCATTGCGTGCGAGAAGCGTTTCTTCCTTCAGACGACCGCCACGTTGCATAGGTTTCAACATTCGCTCGAATGTCGAGGATGTATGGTTCAAAGAATTATGTGGAATCAGTCCAATCACACCAGGCATGGTCGGTGCCTCCAAAATCGTGGATCGTCGTTCGATTGCGGATTTCAGATTACTGTTTGCGGGATAACGCCAGCGACTTTCGCCCGCAATTCACATTCCCAATCCGCAATCGCTTCATGCTCATGAAGCCCATTTCTCTCCTGAAACCGAATCATAGAGATCAAGATAGTTTCGTAACATCGTTCGTTCCTGAAATCGTGTCACCACAATATTTCTGGCTGTCTTTCCCATTCGTTGCCGTACATCAACATCTCGCAAACTGAGCAGGCCTTGAGAAAAGGCCTGTGCCCCTTGAGAAGTATCGTACACCAACCCAGCCTCTTGCTCCTTAAGAATGGTGGGGATTTCTCCCACCGCTGCCGCGACAACTGGAACTCCCACGGCCATCGCTTCCAACATACTCATGGGCATCTGCTCGCGAAATGACGTTAAGGTAAATACATCCAGCGCTTGCAGATAGGGCAAGACCCTATCCTTTTGTCCCACACAGACGACATGCTCCTGAAGGCCGTGTTCTTGAGAAAATTTGTCAATAAATGTTTTTTCGGGACCATCACCGATCAACACCAGCTTACAATTCGAATCTTCTTGAACACAGTGTTTAAACACCTCCATCATAAATGGAAAGTTTTTCACGGGATCCAAGCGCCCGGAATATCCAATGACAAAATCCGTGTTTCGTAGTCCCAGTTCATCCCTCATCTTTTCTCGGTCATAAACATGAGGAGCGTAATACTCCGTATCAATGCCATTCGGAATGAATAGCACCCGGTTGGCATGAATGCCGAATTGCGTTTCTATCATCTGTTTCAAGTCTTGGGATACGACAATGAGCCTGGTGGCTAATCGATACACTAAAAACCGGATCGCGTTTCTTTTCCAC
>JADFRB010000009.1 GCA_022561525.1 Nitrospinota bacterium | reverse complement strand
ATGCATTAATGGATAAAGGTTTGGAACTGACAACTGGTGGAACTGACAATCATTTAATGGTCATTAAACTTGTTAATAAAGGTTTGACTGGAAAAGGAAAAGAAGTACAAACTGCATTAGATGAAGCAGGAATAACTGTAAATAAAAATACAATTCCTTATGAACCTGGAAGTCCTTTTCATCCATCAGGAATAAGATTAGGAACACCTGCAGTTACCACAAGAGGCTTTAAAGAATCCGAGATGAAGGTTATAGGAGAGAATATTGCTAAAGTAATTGACAATCATACTGACAAAAAGGTTATTAAAAATGTTAATAAGGATATTTTGGAATTATGCAAAGCGTTTCCTTTATATCCGGATTTTGATGTCTTGAAATGAACAATGAAAAATAGATCAATAATAAAAAATAATTAAATTGGAAACTAAAAACGCAAGAAGAGAAAATAATATTACCGGCCGCATAAGATATAGAAAACTCCAGCCGCTGGCTTTCATGGCATAGATTTCGCTGTCGGCCGAAAATCTGTTGAAAACTAAAACGGAGGCCATCATGATTCCCATAGGAATGGTTATAGAGAGGAAGGCAGGGGAAATGTAGATCATCATCGACGCGATTTCTAAAAAAGTAACGCCGCGAATAAAAATAAGAGAGGTCATGTAGATGAGTCTCTCCAGATAAAGCAACGCTGTAAGGAACGCCACGGTAATTAAAAAGGTTTTGGTCAGTTCCTTAAATATGTAACGATGGATGATTGGCATTTTTCTTTGTTCGTTCGGCCAGCCGGAGTTTTCAGGGAGCCTGAGCCCCATTCGCAACAGCCGCCATTTTACCCAAATTTCTCAAAAAGGTTAGCATCAATCGGAGTCTGAAACAATGGCTCCCGGAATTTCCTTAAGGGATTTTTAGAAGTTATTGCGATAGATGCGGTCTCTTTTCCGCCAAAAAACTCATGAGAAAAGTCACGGTTAAAATGGTTCCAATGGAAAGGAGAAGGATGTGAGCGATGGTCAGAGCCGTATCGTGAAAAAAGAAAATAAGTCCCGTCATCAATCCTGCCCCTCCGGTCAGGGGCCAGAGAAATTTGAATTTGGACCGGGCAAGGCCATGAATGAATAAAACATTGGCGACCGCCAGCAGGGCCATGGCAATGCTGGTAACCTGGAGTAAAGCGGCGGCTCCTTTGTATTTTTCACCGAACAACAAAGTCAGTGTCAGTTCAGGCCAGAGAATGCAAAGTAAAGAAAATCCTCCCCCCAACAAAAATGTCAGGCCAAGAGTTGTCCAAAGTTTTTGGCGGGCTTCGGCGCCTATGCCCTGGTCCTTCACCGCATCCGGGAAAAGGACATGGACCATGGAACGGGGAAGAAATAAAGCAATTCGTCCCAGAACCGCGGCGGTGGCATAAAGCCCCGCTTCTTCCGCGGAACAATAGTGCCGCACTAAAACGATATCCAGATTTCCCAGGAGCTTTACCATTGCAGACGCCAACAATACGGGAAAAGCATACCGGCTCATTTCTGAAAAAAATCCTTTGGGAAGCTGTTCCGCGGAAATTTTCCAAATATCGTTCAGAGCCCAAACCCCTATAACCAGGGATACGATTCCTCCTGCCAGGCCGGCAAAGAGCGCTCCATTCACTCCAAAACTGAAAAACCAAATCAACAGCGCTCCGGAAAGAAACCTGACAAACGCAAAACTGTTAGACCCTATTCCAAAAGCCATAAACCTTTTAAGCCCCCTTAACGTTCCTAGAAAAACAGGACGAATTAGGGAGATCCCTAAACTGGCGATCATAATAAATACCGGACCTGTGACAGATATATGCAGATAGTTTTTAATCCAGGGGGCGGCAAGAAAACCGATTGCCAGAGCGCCCGATGCCAGAAGAAAAGAAAATTTTACCCCTAAGACAAGAAGGCTTTTAAGTCGGCCTGATTCATCGGGCCAGTATTGGGCGGTGTACTTTGAAAACACAAATGGGAATACCGCGATAGGGGCGGAGATCACTATAGCCAATGAGTTGAGTGAATTAAATACTCCAAAATTTTCCGCTGTCAACCCGCGCGCCGCTACAATCTGAAATAAATAGTTAAAGGCGTTTCCAAAATTGAAAAATATCAGAATAATTAAATTATTTTTGAGAAAAGTCTGCACTTACAGGCGCCCTCAGTCCATTAATCGCGCGTTTAATTCTTTCATCTTTTAAAAACTCTAATAAACCTCATAGACATTAGCCTCGCCAATGGTGGCTGCCGGAACGAACCATTCGGGAAATTTTTCTATTACCCCTTCATTGAATTGTACCGCTGCCGCCGGGATGGAATCGAATTTCTTATACTCCGGCGGCAAAGGACCCTCCTGATACAGGTTTTTATGCTGGACCAGATATTTTACGCCCAGCTTTTTCAGCGTTTGATAAAATACCTTGCTTTGCGGGTCGTAATTGCTTATCCCTCTGTTAGCCAGCTTCTTGCCATGGATGGCCTGGTAATATCGGAATTTATATTGTTGAAAATTATCGGTCCTTCTCCCAGTATAGTCTTCGGGAATTTCATATATCAGAAAATTTCCCTTCTGGTTTTTAAGCCAATCATATACCGGCGGATGCTTGCCAATATCCAGGGTTGGCAGTCTGGGGGCGAGGTCAATCAAAGAAAGGATGAGCGCCGCGGCGACAACTGCAGGCGCCTTTTTGCCGCAATTCAGCAAGAAATGATAGAAGCCAATCATCGATCCTATTGAGACAAAAATTAAAACAAATAATCCCATCCTGCCAAAAGTCCTGAACATGGGAAATATGGCGTGAAGGTAAGGTGAAATCAGGTCGATCTTTATCCCATTGCCGAGATCGATGTTGGGAGGGAGCGAGAGGAACAAATAACAAATCCCCGCGCCAAACACAAATCGGAACCAAAATCGGCCCTGAGGGCAAAGTCTTTTTTTGAAATAAAGGTAGGCTCCATAACCAAAGAAAAACAAGTTCACCATGCCCAGATACACCGCGTTTTCCGGCACGTTGCTTTGGGCCATCATTTTCCGGTAAAAAGTTGAATAGCTTTCCGATGCGGCAAGGTGAGTGGGGGCCGGCATTAAATAGTTCCAGGGGGCGATCCCGGTAATTGTTGAGGCAGGCCTGTTAAACACCGTCCCCTTTGGTTGCGAATGGGCGGTTAGAGATTTGAGAAGAACGGGCGCCTGAATCGATCTGGGGCTGATTCAATGTTCTGCGCCGGGATGTCAGGGGGAGGCGGCTCGGGATGGTGTGTGCCTTGATCCAATTCTGGAGTTTTTGGAGTGGTCGCTGCTTCTGCAAGATTGTCCGAGGTCGCGGATGCAGTCGTCGGCTGTGTGGGGCTTGTGTCGGATGCGGGGCCAGATGCCTCAAGTCGTTCCCTTGCCTGTTCGTCTTGGATGACTTCGGAGACGTCAGTGGCTCTCTCCATCACTACCTGAATAGAAATTTCTGCTGCGGCTGCCGCCAGGGAGAGTTCTGGTGGTGGCGATGTTTCTGGCATGTTGCTGGGTTCGGGTGCTGTGGAATGTTCAGGTTTAGCCGATGATGCCGCAGACGCGGCGAGTTGTTCCTCCGGAGATGAGGAGTCTGCCGGCTGATCGTGTTCTGATGCTGGTGTGATTCTTGTCGGTTTCCACTCAGCCGGTGTGGGGTCTTGTTGAGATTGAACCGAGCCACTGTTTGGCCAACCCATCACGATTTGGCTTGAGCCATCGGAAGCGGGGTCATTTTCTGTGGGGGCCGTCTCTGCCTGTTGAGCTTCGGGTTGGGGTTGTTCCTGATCTTCAAGAACTGCCGCCCAATCATTTTCCAACGATGCGTCAGTTGATGGAGGCTCCTTCTCATCGGATGAACTTTGGGGGACAGTCTCGGGCTGCGCCTCAGGTTCGCTCGCCGATGTGGTGTCTTCCGCCACGGGCGGCTCGGCCTCTGCCTGACTTTGTTCGGCTAAGGCTGCGGTCCAATCATCTTCCAACGATGCGTCAGTTGATGGAGGCTCCTCCTCATCGGATGAACTTTGGGAGACAGCCTCGGGCTGCGCCTCAGTTTTGCTCGTCGATGTGGTGTCTTCCGCCATGGGCGGTTCGGCCTCTGCCTGACTTTGCTCGGCTAAGGCTGCAGCCCAATCATCTTCCAAGGACGTTTCATCAGAAGCCGCAATTTCTTCTTCAGTTAAATCTTTGGAGTCAAGATTGGTGGAGGGTGGAATATTTTGGTCGTCTGTCTCTGGACTCATTACAGACTCTTCACCTGGACATTGAATTGGGGTGTCTTGTGTGAACAGTAATCCTGACCTTCCGAAACTCCTGATTGGAATTGGATAGGTAACAGGCCGTTCTCTTCTTGCATTTTGTCGGTGTTTAGACAGCAAATCTTAAAGGGAACTGCGTAGAAAAGCAGGATGGTTTTGAACTTAGAAACGAAAGCAGAAAGGTGTTGGGGCTTGCTGTCGGAGTGTTATGGGTTCATGAGGCAGTTGACGAAAAGAAGGTGGCCCCGTTCACTGCTGGGTGAACGAGGCCAGTTAAGGTGAGACATCGAGAAGGAACATGAGGCGTCGGTTTTCGGCTGTCCTTTCCGTAAACGCCAGGCGACCAAACCCATCAGCCCAGAGCCCATCAGGACCATGGTGGCTGGCTCTGGAATTGGCGTCGGTAGAAGGAATGCGGCGGAGCCGTGGCGGTATTCGGGTGCGCAACAACTCGTACGTAAAGCAGCTTCACGTGTGCATCGTGTGTGGGTTTGGCGTAAAACAAAGGAACTACAATTATACCCACCAATATGCGAGTGTGAAGGTCTACGCCAAAAAACAATGCCCACGCCGCCGCGGTAGGTGATTCTGTGAAACACTCCTCTAGGGGAACGGTTTCAGAGAACCTTTTTTGGGTGGTTGGTTGATAGTTCATATGTGAAAAAAATCACATGAAAAAAATTGGGTTTGTCTGCGCTAGAGAAAGGGGTCGGAAAATTCCAACACCCTTTTTTTTTGATGTGGAGTGTTGATAATCCTGGTTGTCGCTAAGACCTTCACGATGTGAAGGGAAAGGCTGCTTGACCCCCCCCATTCGAAAGATGTCGAGGAATTTAACAGTGTAAAGCTGGAGACGAAATTGTTGCCTCTCGCCCTCTCTGTCGGCCGAATTGCAGTGCCGCCCACGCTTAATTTGGCAATGGCCTGATTCACTGTCGAAAATTTTTACACTGAGCGGAATTGGTCTAACCTATTGAAAACTCCTCTTTAATTCTTACCCTCCCCCCATTTCTCAGTTCAACCTGTCAAATTTTCTGACAATTGTTGTGCGGAGTGGATTGGCCACGCGGTTCATTTTTTGTCTTGTGCGGTGTTCGATTCCGCATTCTGATTGACATCTTGTCGAGTTGTGTTGCGTTCATTAGCCAGGTCATTTCCGGCATGCCCTTTGCTTAATCATCTTTCCAAACGGTGCCACAAGTTTCCATCACTGGAACGATGATCTCGGCCATACACATCTTACAAGGAGGGTAATGCTATGAAGGTGACAACTGGACACTCCCGATCACTGACCTATGATGAAAAGAAAGCTGCCGAAGCCGCGTTTCGCGGTTCCCAGTTTGACCCGAGTTGGTCTGACGGTGCCATGAAAGTGTATGAAGGGTTGCGTTTGGCCATGGCTCAGCGAAAGCGGCAGGGTGTTGCAGCCTTTGATGTGTCACGGAATTAAAAGGGTATTGAAAAAGTCCGCCAGCGGCGTTCTTTGGGGACGTGAAGCGTGATACATGAAGCGAAAGAGTCGTTTTGACTTCTACTTTCTTTCCCCCTTACTCATTACCCATTACGAATCCGGCCTTTTTTTTCGACTCTGCTCAGGACTGGATGGGACTTTTTGAATACCCTGCGGATGGTCGTTGGGAGTATTGCCTCGTGGTATTCCGAGGTATTTTTAAGAAATTTGAGTTTTTCAACACCATCCTAGAACGGTATCTCGCTCTATCCTCCACGAATCTCGGAGTCTTCCGGGAGTGAGGCCACAACATTGGGCGGGGTAGCTTCACCGTGTTGCCAAAATCTGATAGGCTCCATGTAGGATTCGGAGTTTTGAGGGTCTGGCTATTGTTGTGCTTGTCCCCCATACTCTGACGCAAACCATTGATAGGAGGCTGGCGTAAAGGAGGTCAGAGATGGATGTTCCTAAGTCTTTCATTCAAGCCCTTCAGCATGAACCGATTGCCTGTGAGACGCCTTCTTGCTCGGGTCAGGTTGAATGCGTCGAGGTCTCTCACCATCAAGACCGGGTCAAGACCTATCATGTGCAATGCCTCCTGTGTGGATGGGAAGACCATGTGCGAGGACATGAAGAACTCGGGCAGCCATGGGAGACGGCAGAACTCGAAGCTATTATCGATGAGCACCTCCTTCATCTCCAACCCGTGTGTCCTCATGATTCGGTTCCCATTGTGTTCACCTCGTTACCCAATCCTCGACGAAAAGGGCGGTATCGCATCGCCTGTTATTACTGCGGTTGTCAGGCCGAGGTCGATTGGCCTCCTCAACATACTTAGGACCTGAGAGAGACTACCTTGGACATCTCGCATCCAATCTTCGGCTCATCTTTGAACGGGCCTCAATCGAAAAACCCTCAACATAGCTGTGCTATGCCTCGGGTTTTTCTCAATTGTTCCGTCCAAATCTGACCCAAATCTTGGCGCGATATTGTCCAAGGTAGTTTCTCCCAGGTCCTAGTGGTGAATGCGGCGGGTAGATCAAGCCGGCACACTCTTTCCTTTCCTCCTTTGAATCTCACGACTTGACCTCAGCAATGGTTTCAATTACGTAAGGTCTGGCATCTCATCGCAGATATGAATGGATGCGGTGTGTGAGGACGAACAGAAAGTCCGTGTGAAAAAAATCAAGCGTAAAACAAAATCCGCTCCAAAGAAACGCCCGAGTGTTGTCGTGGGCTTTTCAGGGGGCGATCCGCCGCCAGCAGGATTTTTAGCGGCCTGGTTTAACCAGCACTATGGGGGGCCGCTCACCATTCGTTTTCCGGAACACGACTCCAATGCAACATTTGAAGCTCGGCATGTGGACTGGCAGGCGATAGTGAGTCATGTTCGCTCAGCAGAGGAAGCCATGCGATGGAAAAGCCAGGTGGGATGGGAACATTCCCAGGTCATTCAGATAATGTCTACCTCGCCGGTTGGGAGTTCCAAGCAGGATGTCGTGCTCTTTGTGTTACGGCTGGCGAGGGGCTTGACGTTGTTGACTGAAGGCACGGCGTATGATGTGGCGGCTAGCCGCTATTTCAATCCATCCGATTGGAGTGACCGACGCCTGGATTCTTTTCGTATTGAAGATCATGTCCATGTGCAGCAGGACGAACATGTGTCCGATGGTCGTCAATGGTTGTATACGCGTGGGTTGGCCAAGTTTGGGTTAGAGGAATTCGAGGTCTTTCTCCCGCGTGGTTTACCGGGGAATCCCACCATCGATCGTTTATTGGCTCTGGCTGACCTGTGCGTGGGTCAAGGAAAAAGTCCGAAGGTTGGCGAAAGTATTCAGCTCATGTCAGACGCCGTTGACATCAAAGTGGTGAACCATCGAACCCATGCCTTACCCGAAGGCCAGCTCAATCTCCGCGAAGTACATTGGGACTATTGAGTTTCGTCCCGTCCCGTCCCGTCCCGCCCGTCTTGGTGTTTTTTCAACAGCTCGTCTCTCAATAAAGAAATCGGCCATGTCGCCGATAACATAATCAGGTAATGAGTGAAAAACGTATGAAAATGAACAAAACACACACACAACCATACTAATCCCGAGAGAGTAGAATGATGTTTAACCTGTGGTCGAGTCGCAATGACCAACCATCCAAGGAGAGCTCGTCTTCGAAAAAGAAGGGAGCGCCTCAAGGGGCTTCTTCATCAAAAGGGCAAGATGCCGCAGCCGAAGCGGTGGCCAAAATCCTTCGGACATGGGGGCGGCATGCGTTCGATCTTGATAAAGGCGACGCTGAGTCCTTTACCAAAGAGTTTGAACGATGGGCCCGACATGTTCTTCTTGGAACCACGACCTCAGAAGATCCGGATGTTCGCGAAGAGTATCCGGATGGCCGACGGAATTGGGGTGGTCTGCATCAGTTTGTGAATCGCCATAGGCAGAGTGAAAAAAATTATGTCGTGAAAGGTTTTCATGCCTTGCGCGAGGTCGTGTGGACGTTCACCAGTACGGTGAGTCAGGCCTTTATTCAGGATCAAGAAACGGATGGACATATGCAGGCGCATATCAGTCGTCTCAAAACCGCGGTTGTGTGCAAAAGCCCTGAGGACATGAAACGGGAAGTCTTAGCTGCGGCGGAGGACCTCACCAAGCTGGTGGAGGATCGGAACCAGGAGGAACGCCGTCGGGTTGAGAGGCTGGGTGAGAAGCTCAAGGAAGTGGAAGAAGAACTGGGTCAGACGCGCCAGCAGATGGCGTTAGATGGCCTCACGCAGTTGTACAATCGTGCGGCATTGGATCAGCATTTGGAACAACTGAGTGCGTTGAATATTCTGTCGAATTCTCCGGCCTGCCTGATGATGCTGGATATCGATCATTTCAAGAAGGTCAATGACACGTATGGCCATCGTGCAGGGGATACGGTGATTTGCGAAATTGCGAAACGGACGGTGCTCACGTTTCCCAGAAAAATGGATTTTGTGGCTCGGTATGGAGGAGAGGAGTTTGTCGTTGTCGTACAGGGGGTAAACCTTGAGGGTGCACGTGCGCTCGGGGATCGACTCTTGGCCGCAATTCGGCAAACGTTCATCGAGCATGAAGATTTACAATTGTCGGTGACCATCTCAATCGGGCTGGCTGAGTATTTCAAGGGGGATACGTCGGCCAATTGGATCGAACGCGCGGATCAAGCGTTATATCGTGCGAAACAAAGTGGACGCAATCAGCTTTGTGCCGCTGGAGATCCGTTGCCGGAATTGGTCGAAGCGTAGTAGAGGATTCGGAATACGACGGTCATCGTCATAACCCCTGGCAATGCAGGATGTTCAAAAAGGCCCGTCCAGCAAGGCCGCAGGCGCTTTGGCGCGCGGAGCGTACGAGAGTACGTGAGCACGACAAAGGGCCGAGAACGCCGCTGGCGGACTTTTTCAACATCCTGCCACGAGCTACTCGCCGATCTGACACTTCAACCCAAATCGAAACCACACACCGGGCGCCTCAAATCCAAGAAATTCTTCGTATCGCACATTCGTGAGGTTTTCGCCTGCCGCAAAAATTTTCCACGAGTCATTCAACGTGAGTGTCGCCGCAAGGTCTACACGATAGAAGCTTGGGACAACGGTCTGGGATGTCGGGATTTGAAGGTCAAACCGTTTGCCAACGGCTCGCACCTGACTTCGAATGTGTAATCGGGAAGTGGGTTGAATGCCGACGATTAATCCGCCTGACGTGTTTGGTCTATTCCGAAGGGAATCATCCGATCCAAGAATTTCGGTGTTCAGATAGGTGAAAAATCCTTTCACCTGGAGCCAGGGGTAAGGAGTCGTGGTGACTTCAAGCTCGACCCCGTTGGTGACCACCGTACTGAGGTTCACAAGAGTAAAGATATTTTGTCTGGCGAGGACGGGGTCAAGGTCAATGAGATTCGAAAAGCGATTGTAAAAATATGTCAGATCGAGTTCGACCTTTTTATGGAACAACTCCTGGTGCACATTAAGGTCCCCCCCTCGGCTGGTCTCTGGTACCAATGACGGGTTCCCTATCAGCGGATCACTGAGTGCATTGAAGCTGGGGAGTTTAAACCCTTCACTGTAACTTCCCCGCACAGAGGTTGCCGGCAGCACTTGAACGGTGATGGCCACCCGAGGAGTGACTTCAGGGGAAAAGCCTTGAGGGTCATCAAGGCGAAGGCTCGACGTCATAGTGGTGTGCGAGAAGGGACTCCAGACGGTCTCGAAGAATCCCGCCAGGGTCGTTCGTGTTTTCTCAAAATCGTTGCGTTGATCGGCAGGAAAGCCTAGCGCCGTGAGTTGTTGGGTGCCGGCTCGGTTGCCGTCTTCATGAATGAGTTGGACGCCGCCTGACACATTCCAATTTTGGTCAAAGGTCTTGTGCAAGGTCCAGAGGAATCGGTATCGAGAAAAATCGGTGGTGAATATCGTCGGTGGATTGATAAACGTCATGCTCGTATTCATGACACCAGGATTATTTATATCCTCTCGGCGATAAAAAACATTGGCCGAGAGTTGTTGTCGCCAGGTTTGAGCCAATTGGTGTTTGAGCGTGATACCCACAAGGAATTCATCCGCCGAGCGTCGTTCGGTCGTTCTCAGAACAGATAGCCGGGACCCGCCACTGCCTTCGGGAAACGCTCGAATCTCGGATTGGGAATATTGGCCGGTGACCTGGACGTTCAATGACGGGTCCTGAGACCAACCGAGGCTCCCTCCCGTTGTGATACCTTGAAATTGATCGCCCTCCACTTGCGCGTCGTTTCGGGTGAACGCAAACGAGCCGCTATACAGAACACCATCGATAGCCCCTCGGGCTTGGATCACACCTCGTCCGTATCCAAATTGGCCTCCCTCCACGGTTGCCTGATAGTGAGGATTCGTCTGGCCTTTCCGGGTGATGATATTGATGGCTCCAGCCATGGCATCGGACCCGTAGACGACCGATACCGGGCCTCGAACGATTTCAATGCGTTCAATGCGCTCTGGAGTGAGTGTGGCGAGATTCACCGATCCGCCGCGTTGATTGCTCGGATCGTTGATAGGGATACCATCAATCATGATCATGGTGAAATTCGGATCGCCTCCTCTCAAATAGACCGAACTCAGTCCCCCTCGCCCTCCCATTTCATCCACAAAGACTCCAGGGATTTGTTGCAAGACGGTGCTGAGTCGGTTGGCGTGTTGCTGGGCGATCTGTTCACGGCTGATAATCGTGACCGCTGCCGGTGCTTGAGAGAGCGTGGTCGGGCTTGCCGTGGCGGTGATGACGATTGGGTCAAGCTGTTCGATGGGATCGTGTTCTGCCGCAAGAACAGTGGACAGGGAGAGAACCCCGATCGTTCCCGTACAGATGAGCCGAAAGATTGTTGTCGGTAGGCAAGCCATAGGTGGCCCTACCATACCGATGGGTAGCCGGAGATTCAAAGTCGGCCTTTGTGGATAGCAAGCGGATTGTTCTAACTCATTGAAGTTTCTATGATTTAAAGTTTCGGTTGACTTTGCTTGTCATATTTTGTAACCATTGGTTACATTAATGAGAGGGGCTGATGAAACCTGAGAATCTGATCACCACGAGAAAAGCGCTGGGGATGACGCAGGAAGAGCTTGCGGCGGCGCTGGGCACTACACGGACAAGTATTGCTCGATACGAGTGCAGGCAACGCCGTATTCCTTCAATGTTAGAGGTGGCGTTAGCCAAGTTGGCGGAACCGGCCCATGTTTTGATGGCGGGAGTGGTTGCGGCTGGTACTCCCATCGAACCGGTGTTGCAATCGGAAGTGGTGGACGTGCCGGCGGATATGATTGGCCAAGGAGACAACTTTGCGTTGCGCGTGAAGGGGGACTCCATGCGCGATGAAGGCATTCTGTCCGGCGACGTCATTATCGTGCACCGACAAGAAACCGCGCGAAATGGCCAAACCGTGGTCGCCCTCCTCAATGGTGAGGCAACCGTCAAAACGTTTTATCAAAAAGATGGGCGCATTGAATTGCGACCGGAAAATGCAACCATGCAGCCCATTGTGGTGACCCCAGATGATGAGTTGACCATTCAAGGCATCGTCGTCGGCGTCATTCGGTACTGTAAGAAATCGTAAGACGTGGTGGTTTATTCCTCCCCTTTGTAAGGGGAGGTTAGGTGGGGTAGAGGCCTTCAATAATCGACGATACGAACGGTATTCGCCACCTCGCGTCAACGGTCTTGATGTTCCTGAAGCTCTACCTTCCCTCCGTCCCTCCTTAGGACCTGAGAGAAAATAACTTGGACATCTCGCATCCAATCTTCGGGCCATCTTTGAACGGGCCTCAATCGAAAAACCCTCACCATAGCGGTGCTATGCCTCGAGTTTTTCTTAATCGTTCCGTCCAAATCCGACCCAAATCTTGGCGCGATATTGCCCAAGTTATTTTCTCTCAAGTCCTACACGGAAATTGAACACGAAAAGTGACTCCGTGGGGTTGGTGGTTTTCCACGTGTATGGTCCCATCGTGAAGGTTCACCAAGTGCTGAACAATGGCGAGCCCTAGGCCCAAGCCTTTCGTGCCCATTTCATGATCGCGGTGGGCTTGAAAGAAGGGGTCGAACAATTTCGGGATGGCGTCTTCCGGGATGCCTGGTCCTGAGTCGATGACGGATACACGGGCTTCCTGGGGTGGCACCAATTCGGTCACGATCAGAATCGTTTCTCCTTCCGGGGTAAACTTACTGGCATTGTGAAGGAGATTCAGCAAGATCTGTGTGACACGATCAGGGTCGGCATAAAGTTTGACGCCCTGATTTGGTCCCTGAACTTCGATGCGCTGGTTTTTCGCTTGGGCTAAAGGGTGGTAAAGTCCCACAACTTCCTGCGCCAGCACCGTAAGATCGCATGCACTCCGATTCAAATGCATCTTCCCAGCCTCGATTTGGGAAAGGTCGAGCAGATTGCCAATCATACGCGCCAAACGGTCGGCATTGATTTCAATGCGTTGAAGCGAGGTTTTTTGTTTGGTGGTTAATGCCCCGCCTAACCCAGACAGTAAATTTTCCGAAAAGCCCTTGATCGAGGCCAGGGGCGTACGAAGTTCATGCGAACAATGCGCAAGAAACCGCGACTTGGTTTCGTTTAATTCCGCAAGCTGCTCATTCGTAGTTTCGAGGTGGCGGTTGGCTTGCTCAAGATCAAACGTCCGTTCCTGTACCTTGGCTTCCAGTTGTTGATTCAATGTTTGCAGGTCGGTATAGGCACGGGCATTGTGAAGGGCCAGTGCGATATGATGGCCGACTGTCAGTAAAATAGAGACATCATCTTGCGTGAACGGAATGGTTGATCGTCGGTCCACCATCAGTGCACCCAGCATGGTGTCTTGGAATTTCAACGGCACCGCGATAAACGCGTGGGTGTTCATGGCTGTGACCAATTGCTGGTTCAAGGGGTGCAGCGATGAAAAAATGGTTTTGACGTCGTTGACCAGGGCGGGTTGGCCTTGAAGCAGCAGCGTGCCTTCCAAACTGGTTGGGTCGGAAATGGGAATTTCGAAGGAATTGGCCACGGCCGCTAGCTCATCTGACACCCCTTTCACATGAGCCTGACTGGCAATCTGACGAGTAGCGTCAAATCGTGTAATCATCGCACGGTCATAGGGTAAATCGCGGGTGATGGCGTCCAACCCCACCTGGATCACGGCATCCTGGTCCAGCGTAGACGAGACAACTCGGCCGATCTGGGCGACCGCGGTTTCCCGCGCGACCATTGACCGAAGTTCGCGGTTCAACTCGCTGTTTCGTATTGCGGGACCGAGTTGGCGTCCGATTTCCAAGAAAAAATTTACGGTCTCAGAGTCATACACGTGGTCTGTCTTGCTTCTGACGGAGATATATCCAATCGGCTCCTCACTTGTGCCGAGCGGCGCCTCCATCCAGGACTTGAATCCCATCTGATGGTAACTGTCCCATTCGAGGTTCCCAACTTCAGAAGGATAGCTGGTGTCGGCTTGCAAGACGCCGCCGACATCCCGGATCTCGGGTCGGTTGGTTTTCATTGAGACGTTGCCAACTCGACCAACATTCAGCCCTTCGATTTCGATACCATCAACAAAATCAATGCGTATGTGTAGGTCATCTGGCAGACGAG
>JADFRB010000348.1 GCA_022561525.1 Nitrospinota bacterium | reverse complement strand
AAACACTGACTGTTGCCGGAATTCCCGTCGTTCAAAAAGTTTTTGAGGTGTTAGACCCAACCATCTCACTCAAACTTGAGCATGGGGATGGGGAAACGATAACGACTGGCCAAGTGATTGCCACACTAGAAGGTTCCACGCGGTCCATACTTACCGGCGAACGTGTGGCGCTGAATTTCCTTCAACACCTCTCAGGCATCGCAACTCTCACGAAACAGTATTGCGAAGCTGTTCGCGGGTATCCCGCAAAAATCCTAGATACCCGAAAAACAACCCCCGGCCTTCGGAAACTTGAAAAATGGGCCGTGACCATGGGAGAAGGGCTGAACCATCGCATGTCGTTGAACGATGGCATTCTGATCAAAGATAATCACCTGGCCATTCTCAAAGCCCGGGGAATGGACATCACTCAAACGTGCCGCTTGGCAAAAGCAACCGGACCCCACGGACTCAGGATATGCGTGGAAATAGAATCTCTTGGCGACATTGACAAAGCCCTGGAAGGACAAGCTGATGTTGTTTTGCTTGACAACATGACTCCTGAGTTAGTCCATCAGGCAGTGACCCAAATCAAAGGCCGCGCCATCGTCGAAGTGTCGGGAGGAATCACGCTCAGGAATGTTGTCGAATTTGCGGCAGCGGGTGCGGATTATATTTCCATCGGGGCATTAACACATTCAGCCCCCGCGGTAGACATCAGTTTAGACATACCATTTTTGGCCTAATGTCAAAGAATCTTTTAGCGCCTATGCTCGTTCAATTAAAATCCGATGCGTTAAACGCTGGTGTCATTCAAGCAGGGCTTAAGACTCAGGCCCTCGGACGCACGTTACACATCCTGACTGAAACGCCTTCCACAAATACGCTCGGTTTGACGCTAGCCATGTCAGGCGAACCGCACGGCACCGTTATTCTGGCCGAACATCAAACGGCTGGAAAAGGTCGATTGGGTCGTTCCTGGGCTTCTCCGCCCAACAAGAATATTTATTGCTCCGTTATCTTGAGAAACCCTCGACTTCAGCAACACATGACTTGGGTTCCCCTGGTCACGGGCTTGGCCATATCTGAAGCCATCCAAACAGAACAGTTGATCAAACCTTCCCTCAAATGGCCGAATGATCTTTTGATCGGCAATAAAAAACTCGGCGGAATCTTGTGTGGAGGCACCAGTCGAGGCAATACCCCTAGTGTGTTGATCATAGGATTTGGCGTAAATGTGAATACCACCCTCGATGATTTCTCCGAAGACCTTCAACCCATCGCGACATCCCTGTTGCAAGAATCTGGACACCCATGCAATCGCAACACACTTCTGGCGTGCATGTTCAACCATTTGGAAAGGTGGTATGCTCAACTGACTTCAAACAATATTGACCTTGTCCATTCGGCCTATGCCGCCGAATGTTCAACTCTGGGTTTAGATGTTCGCTGTACTCTCACGGGAACTCGAGAAATTCATGGGCGGGCAACCGCGATAGGAATAGATGGCTCACTCCATATCACGCCTTTTGAGCAGGGAGCCAAGAAAACTATCGAGGTACGTTCAGCAGACGTGACACATGTTAGGACCTGAGAGAAAATAGCTTGGACATCTCGCATCCAATCTTCGGACCATCATTGAACGGGCCTCAATCGAAACACCCTCACCATAGCTGTGCTAGGCCTCGTGTTTTTCTCAATCGTTCCGTCCAACTCCGACCCAAATCTTGGCGCGATATGTCCAAGCTATTTTCTCTCAGGTCCTAGGTAATCTATGCTTCTCACGATAGACATCGGCAACTCACAAATCGCGTTTGGCGTCTTTAATCATGGCAACCTTCAGGCTTCTTGGCGACTTGCGACCAGTACCACGAAGACCTCGGACGAATATGGAGCGTTGTTTCTCTCTCTGATGCGAGAAAGAGGTATCCAGCCACAAAGTCTTGATGGTACGATAATTTCAAGCGTAGTTCCTCCGGTGACACCCGTCATCGAGCAAGTGATCGAAACCTACTTCCACCATTGTCCATTGCTCGTCAACACAGACTTTCCCTTTCACCTGACCATTCAATATGCCAACCCTCAAGAAATTGGAACAGACCGTCTGGTCAATGCCGCTGCAGCCTACGCTCGATATCAAACAGGGCTGATCATTGTGGATTTTGGTACGGCGACGACCTTTTGCACGGTTACGCAAGACGGACGATATTTGGGAGGCGCCATTGCTCCAGGACTCAAAAGCTCAGCCAAAGCCCTGCATGCCCATACCGCCAAGCTTCCAAATGTAGAGTTAGTCAGGCCAAAAAGCGTGATTGGGACCGATACCGTAAGCAGCATTCAATCGGGTCTTATTTTTGGGTATTCGGGCCTGGTAGATGAACTCGTGACACGAATCCAGGAAGAAATCGGACAAACAACACGAGTTATTGCCACCGGAGGTCTTGCTCCAGTCCTCGCCCCCATATCTCGGACAATCCAAGAGGTATGTCCCTATTTGACACTTGAAGGACTAAACCTTCTCTACCAACGCGTCAAGGGCGAATAGCCAACCCCCGTTTCCAGGTTCAAGTTATCCACATCCCTGAAGATTTTCTCTATTTTTTCTCCCTTTGGGTTGACTTCTCCATTGCCATGCCTATCTGAGAAGAAGCCTATATACGGTGATAAAAAAAGAAGGTCTCAACTTGCCCCAGGCCTTTTGAGCCAATCGCTACAGTGGCACAGGGAAATGCTCCAGTTCAGGTTATTGAAGGCACGAAACACATCCTAGCAGCCTGTCCGAGATTAGACGGATCTACTGCGGATGCACTGGATTTGGCCAGATCTTCCGATCCTTTTCGTTGAATAGTCCCACTATTCGCCTCAAACGATCGAAACATCTGACTCAAACCCGCAC
>JADFRB010000347.1 GCA_022561525.1 Nitrospinota bacterium | reverse complement strand
TTTGTTGAACCGCTGATGTCCTTGGCCTTGCTTCTCCCCCTAGGTCTCGTCCTCACACTTAATCGAAGGCTTTTTGGTTTCTTTCTGCGGCACAAGGGATTCCAATTTGCGGCATCAGCGTTTTCTATACATCTCCTTTACTATTTCTACAGTGGCGTCATCTTTGCCACCTATTGGGCTTGCCATGGCTTTGCCAGAATCTCTGCCTCTTCCTTTCTGTGGTTGGAGAGGTGGAAAGGATTCTTTTCTGGTAATAGGGAGCCGATTAACCATTTAGAGACCGAACTGCGAGTTAGCTCTAATGCCGGATGTGGAAACGAAAGTAGCCCCCTTCAGACACATTGTGCAAAATCTCCGCTTGTCAAACTCCACCCTCAGTAACAGTCCTTTTGTAATAACGCTGGCTGTCAACTCACAACATGTTGTCATTTTTCAATACACTAACTTTTCATCCTCTTTGCCCTGAACGCCGGCATGCGGAAGGGAGAGATTCTTGCACTTCAATGGCGGGATATAGATCTCTCCCAAGGAATCTTGACGGTCATGATCACTTATGAGCGTGCGTAACTGATAACTCGTCTGCCCCTTATTGTAATTGTAGAGCTGGAGACGCAACGCCTTCATACTCGTGCGATGTTTGTGCCATACATAAGCCGCTGGTTCATAGTAACAGATGTAACCATATTTGAGGATACGATAAAACATATCTAAAAACCTCGTCAGTTAAGCCATTCATTGTTTATGGTGATTACCAATGCCCAGAAAAGTGATTAACTTTGCCAAACAATTCCTTGATTTTTATTAGGTCTTCATGGGGTAGAGGAGGACTCAAAAGAGAGGTCACATTGGCCTGAAGATGCTCCATACTTCCTGTCGAAAAAAGGACAACATGAATTCCTGGTTCATGACTGCAATAGCGGTAGGCCGCATCGGTTAAGCTCACAGCGCCTTTCTCGTGGAAGAGGAATCCTAAAGGGTGATCATCCTCCACTATCGTTCCATCAACCACTCCCGTTTGCGCCAACATCGAGAAGGCAATTTTGAGGTTTTCGATATTGCTCAAAGCGCGTCTAACCGCATACATGCCGAGCACGCCAATATTTTTTTGAATGGTTGTGGTTAATACTTCAGTTCGGGCTGTTTGATTCAGCAGGTTAAATCCTACGCAGACGACATCCCAACAATCATCCTGAATAGCACGTTTCAACATCATATGGGTGGGATCGGCCATAAATCTTTCCGTGATTCCAAGAAATCGGATTTTACCCTCATCACGAAGCCGTAATTGGATGGGCACGAGTTCCTCCGCCACGTATTGATATTCTTTCTCTTCGACCGCATGAAAATGATAGATATCCAGATAATCCGTGTTGAGCTTCCGAAGACTGTTTTCCGCGGCCTGTACGAGATCGTCAGCGGTGATCAGCTTGTTATCACGATACATGGGGGCTTTTGTGGATAACACGACGTCCTCTCTCCGTAGGCCTTTCAACGCGTTTCCAACAATCCGTTCCGTCCTGTAGGTTTCCGCCGTATCAATGAAATTAATGCCAAAGTCAAGAGCCTTGCGTACCAGGTTAATGGATTCATCCTCGGATTTGCCTGTCGATTGACCGAGGCAACTGAGACCACCACAACCTAATCCCATAACACTGACCCTAAGACCCGTGCGACCAAGCGTTATGTATTCCATCTTTTGTTGGAATTCTTGAATGTCTCGTTGGCTTTTATTCAATCGATGATTGAAGAAATGGCTAAGGTATCGAAGAAACATTATCCTTCATTCCCTCCAAAACCAGGGCCTTCAACTGTCAACTTCGCAACAATCCGTCAGAAATTACCACAATCAAATGGTTGGCCCTCTTCTTTTTGACGGCCCAGGATTGCTTATTTCATTCTCAAAATCCAGGGAAGGCTTAAAATTTATCTATGCCTATCCACCAGGGTTTCATGGATGGTTCTTTGGCATGCCTCTTGCGTATTATTCTACTGACTTCCTGTGTCCTCCTATAATATCTTTGAAGGAAAGTCACACGGTCGAAACTGATTTGGTTTTGTTGCGGTGCCGCGATAGGGTTCAACAGCAGTTGACTAGGCAAAATACCTTAATCAACAACTTCACCAGTAGTAACCCAATGGAAACTGTTTGTCTTCCCTCCTCTGACAGAACCGGATCCTCTCGGGAATCCCCCGAATTAAACGGGATACCGGAAATACATTCTTACGCACAAACCAATATTCAACTGTATAAGCAACTCAAATCAGTGGGATACTCCTTTGACGAAATCAATCATGTTCGGAAAGCCTATGATTTAGCAAAAGAGCTCTTTGCCTGTCTATATTGTCCTTCGGGTAAAACCTTTCTTGCGCATGTGGTGGGAGTCGGAAGCATTCTCGGGTCGCTTCGAATATCAAGCAATGTTGTGGCAGCCAGTCTTCTTCATGACGTCTATAAAAGTGGTGATTTTGGGGAAGGGTGGAATGTTGATCAGAAAAAAAGTCTAGTACGACAGACCATTGGCTTAGAAACCGAGCACTATATTGAAAAATATCAGGATTTGGAATGGTCTCGTTTGGCCTTCCCGGTTATGGGGGAAGCTAGCAAGGGGGCTGGTGTGAGGATCACCAACAAGATCAAAATCGTCACCATCGATGGTTCGGAAATCCGCGTGCGGCGGACCACCGCCGGAGTGGTGGAATTGTGGGCTCACGACGAGATCGAGCTTGCCAAGGGGATGGGGTATGTCCACGCCCACGACCGGATGGTCCAGATGATGATGGTCCGTCTGATCGGCCAGGGGCAGCACCCGACGCGGCGCCGACGCTTCTGGAAAAGTAGTCATCTCGCTCTGTAGGAGGCGACTCCGTCGGCGATTTTCCTCGTGTTCCCTCGTGTTCT
>JADFRB010000346.1 GCA_022561525.1 Nitrospinota bacterium | reverse complement strand
AACAGCAGTTGGATCACAAAAGTCCGCGCAAGCTCTTGACGCACCTGGCAAAATACAAAAATGTCTCATCACCACCGAGGTGACCACGACTTTTTGTATTTCACCATGCACGCCAATATCTTACACGTCTTTTTTGCGCCCAACTGCCGTTTCTAGGTTTAAGGATAGATGATGACTTTACGCTCGCAACGCGCTAAGGTCTGTGTGAATTTTTTCCGATCTTCGTACCATGCCAAGGGAAGAAGCGGCTTGGGTTTTTCAACTTAATTTTGCAGGAAAAATGACTCTGTCTACACCAATATGACAATTTTAGTGGCCAATGATGATGGCATTGATTCACCTGGAATTCGCGCCCTTGCCAAAGCATTGGCATCTCTTGGGGACGTGTGGGTTGTTGCTCCTGAACGTACGCAAAATGCGATGGGACGGGCCATCACCCTACATAAACCGCTGAGACTCAATAAAGTGGGCCGGCAAATGTTTTCTGTGAACGGGACCCCTTCCGATTGCATTACACTGGCCGTCGGGCATTTATTGAAAGAACAGCATCTGGATCTTGTGGTCTCAGGGATCAATAAAGGGCTGAATCTAGGTGATGATGTCACGAATTCAGGAACCGTGGCCGCTGCGTTAGAGGGAGCCATTCGTGGCATTCCATCGATCGCGGTGTCAATGGATGGGCAGCAACGTTTTCGATTTACCCTTGGAGCCAAGATTGCCCTCGAGATTGCGATCATGGTGTTGCAGCAGGGGCTCCCAACAGACACATTTTTGAATGTGAATGTGCCGGATCTTCATCCCAACCGTCTTCAGGGGATGAAATTTACTTCGTTGAGTCGGCGTCGATATGACAATCCGGTGGTTGAAAAAACCGATCCACGTGGGGGGAAGTACTACTGGATTGCTGGTGAACAGGTAACGTGGAATCGAAAGAAACATTCGGATGTGGATGCCATTTCCCAAGGTTTTGTATCGTTGACCCCCCTCCATTTTGACATGACGCACTATCGGGCGCTGACCAAACTGCAATCGTGGGAACACACGTTAAATACACGCGTATGTTTCATTCAACAGCCTTCGTAAAGAACCTTTCCCGATGATTCACGACCTCTATGATTGGATGTTGTCCTGGTCGGAATCCCCGTACGCGATTCCTGCCTTATTTATCCTGTCTTTCGCAGAGTCTTCCTTTTTTCCCTTGCCTCCCGATGTTTTATTGATGGCTTTGACGTTGGGCAAACCCTCATGGGGAATGTACTACGCCGCGATTACCACGGCAGGATCCGTATTGGGGGGAATGTTTGGCTATGCGATTGGCTGGTGGGGAGGCAGGCCGCTGCTCCTGCGGTTTATGGGAAAAGAACGTGTCGCCATGATTCACCAAACCTTTGAACGCTATGAGGGATGGGCGATTCTGATTGCAGGGTTGACGCCAATTCCGTATAAACTGTTTACCATTGGAGCGGGGGCCTTTTATGTGAACTTCAAGGTCTTCGTGATTGCGTCACTCATCAGCCGAGGGGCTCGCTTTTTTCTTGTGGCTGGCACCCTCCAACTCTTTGGCCCGTGGGTGAAGGACGTGATCGAAAATTATTTTAACCTCATTACGATTCTGTTCGTGGCCTTGATTGCGATTGGCTTTTGGATCGTCAAACTTTACGCCAAAAAAGCCGCCAAGACATCCTCGTCTCCAAGCGGGGAAGCCAACACCCCGTGAAGATATTCAATACTCTCACAAATCAAAAAGAAGAATTCGTTCCACTCATTCCTCACAAGGTCAGCATGTATGTCTGTGGGGTGACGGTGTACGACGAATGTCATCTCGGCCATGCCCGAAGTGCCATTGTGTTTGACGTCATTAGACGATATCTCGGTTACCGAGGGTATCAGGTGAACTACGTCAAAAACTTTACCGATGTGGACGACAAAATTCTCAATCGTGCGGCGGAGGAGTCCATTCCCTGGAAGCAGGTGACGGAAAAATATATGCACGCGTATTATCGCGATATGAATCGATTAGGAGTCATCACTCCCGATATCGAGCCGAGAGCCACGGATCACATGATGGACATCATTAAGATGATCCAGGCTTTGGTGGAGAAGGGGCATGCCTATCAGGTGGATCACGATGTGTTTTATGAGGTTTCAACTTTTGCCTCGTATGGCCAGTTGGGAAAAAGAAAGCTGGAGGATATGCAGGCCGGTGCTCGTGTTGAAATCGATACGCGCAAACGGGACCCGATGGATTTTGCGTTATGGAAGAGCGCCAAGCCAGGGGAGCCGGCCTGGGATAGTCCGTGGGGGCCTGGCCGCCCGGGGTGGCACATTGAATGTTCGGCCATGTCCGTTCACCATCTTGGGGGAGTATTCGATATTCATGGAGGCGGTAAGGATCTCATTTTCCCTCACCATGAAAACGAAATTGCCCAGTCGTGTGCCGCCACAGGCCAAGAGTTTTCCCGGTTTTGGGTGCACAATGGATTTGTGACGATCGATGAAGAGAAAATGTCAAAATCGTTGGGGAATTTTTTCACGGTCCGAGAAATTTTCGACAAATCGAATTGTTCGGAAACCGTGACCGCCGAAACCCTGCGATATTTTCTTTTGACGACACATTATCGCAGCGATGTGAATTTCTCCAATCAGGCCCTGTCGGAAGCCAAGTCGGCGTTGGATAATTTGTATGGATTGTTTCAACGGTTACAGGAATCGTCTTCACACGAATCTCATGAAGAAACCTCGATTCAGCCACGGCTCGATCAGTTTGCCAGGGCATTTGAAGAGGCGATGGATGATGACTTCAATACCCCCAAAGCATTCGCAGAATTTCAGCAACTGCGGACGGAGATCAATCAGATGCTCCCCGCAGGCCTGTCTCATTCCTCTCGAAAACAGATTC
>JADFRB010000345.1 GCA_022561525.1 Nitrospinota bacterium | reverse complement strand
TCACAGAGCCCCGCTAGGCTCCCTCGTCGCGCCTTGCCCCGATCACAAATCTGGGCCTCCCAATTGTCCCGGTTATTTCGTGACGGACCCTGAGCGCACCTAGGAGCTTTTCCAAGATTAAACTGATCTACTGCGGGTGCGTTGGATGTGGAAGGGGTTTGTCTTCATGGTCAATTGCGGAGAAGAAAATGCGAATGCTTGTCGGCTGATGGCCGGGGCTGACCTCAAGTTGGTTGGACAATTGACCTGCCCCGACCCGCTTACCGAGTGGAAAGAGCTTCCTAATCGTGAGTCTTTGGGAGAAAGGTTAAATCTTTCGTTGCCTACTTGTTAATCCCTGTCCTCCTCCCGAACATAGACGGGCCAGGCAATACCTAATGCAGAGGCCATGAGTGAGGATTTATGGGTGTAGTCTCACAAAGTAAAACTTTCAGTACAATGCCTGCCACACTTTCCTTTTTGGCCGTTTGCCTTCTTGTATTATGACGTTGTGGGCCATCCAATTAACTTGGCACAACGTTTTTTGCACATGGACCCTTCTGGCCCTCTCCGACTTCGTATTCTACTTTCTGGCCGTCATCGAGCGTGGCATAGCCAGAGGTTTTGACTTCAGAGTGGTGTACGAACAGATCCTTCCCTCCATCGTCTGGAGTGATGAACCCATAACCTTTGCTTGAACTGAACCATTTTACGGTACCTGTACTCATACTGTACTACTCCTGGTTAAGTGAATATTAGTTTTATCGCTGCCCTCTGCTTCCCTAAAGAAAATATCCTTTTGGGAAAACACTTGTAAAGCTGAACCGCACTGATTATTCGATTCCAATGTCAATGGTGTCAAATCTATGATCGATGAGTTTTCCCCGCTGCTGAAAGTTCTACATGTATTTTGCCCCACTACTGTCGGAATTTTTTCCAATCTGTTTGCGATTCCCAACGTATTGAAAGTTCATGGTTTTGTTGTCTTTGTGCCGGCGTAACAGCATCTGCGTGTCGGGTTTTTTTACTATTGATGTTGGGCCTTAGGGCGTTCCTGGTAGCGATGGGCTGTCTTGGCGAAATGCATGGTGGCAAAAATCGCTATCTTATTCAAATAGTTATAGGAAGGCAAGAATGAATTAGAGCTTTGAGGCTGGGTTGGCATGCGGCTTGCGATATCTCCTGCAACGGATGCTGCTTGTTAGCGGATCCAAGGAGTCAACATGCCATAACGATTAAGAACTTACACCCTCAAACCTGGAGGAAGCCGATGATCCTGAATGATCAACTTCGATACATTGCCTCCGGAAGATGGGGGAGAGCGTTCTTTTTTGGACTCATGATGGTAGTTTTTGCTAGCTCTGTGAATGTCAGAGAAGCCAAGGCACTCGACATTATTCGCCATTATCAGGGCGGGACACCGCAGCCGACGGCGATTGGGAACGGGAATTTACAGGCCATTTTTAACGCTGCTGCCGATTATTGGGAACATGCCATTCAAGATGATCACACCTTGGTTCTGAATTTCGGATGGGCGCCTGTTGGGGGAGGCTTGCACACCTTGAACCAACAGGGAGGTTCGCCCAATCGAGAAACCGTAGGCACGATCCTGTTCAACAACAATACGAATCCGGGAAATTTTCAGTGGTGGTTGGATGCCACTCCCCATCTCCATGAAGAATTTCAGTCATACAAAGAAATGACCCAGGACTTAGGGGGCGGTAAGATCGTGGTGAGCAGAGTCTATTCTCAACCGGTTGGCGAGTTTGCAATGGGGGCATATATTGATTTGTTTTCCGTGGCACTTCATGAAATTGGGCATGCGTTAGGCAAAAGTTTGCAAAACATAAATTGGAAACCGATATCGAAAGACGGGCATATTAAGATCACCGTGCCTCTTCCGTTTTCTGGAACTTCTATTCCGTTGGCGACCAATAAGTATGGGATTACAAACCACATGCATCCGACAAAAATTCAAGGCCGCCCCGTCATGGGCTCGTCGCAAGCCAAGACTCGCCAGCGTCACTCAACAATCAGGCGACCTGGCCCTCGGTGATTGCGGAGGTCAGAGTGTTTTCGTCTCTATCGCATGCCGCATACATCGTGGCGAACGCTTCGAGCCTGAGCGAAAAATCGTCGGAGGGCAGCGTCTCGAATTGTTCTCCCATTTGGGAAAGTTCTTCGAGAATCCGACTATGGGTGAGATTTAGACTTTCGAATCGAGACGGCTCGACGAGATCGAGCGCACGGATCGCCGGGAAGAGAATTTGCTCTTCGAGCGCAAAATGGATGGCGATGGCTGCGCGGTACCGATCAAGCGCCTCTCGTGTGTCGGACTTGGGGCGCCGTGACATCGATTCGCGCAGTTCGCAACGAAGATCGTCCACACGTTGGTGATGCTCGGCGATTTGCTGAACAGCCTGATGGACACGCCGGTGAAGTCTCAGATCCATATTCGCAGGACGAAAATCGATTTCAGAGCATGGTGGCGAAATGGCGGCCACGACCTGAACTCCGTTCATTCCGGCGACTGGAAAACCCAAAAACCATCGCCGGCAGATCATGGCCGCCGTGCTCGATACCGACTAATGCAAGTGTCGACTCCTCTCATGTAACAATGGCGCGCCGGCGAACCACGCTGCGAAAACTGATGAGGCGATCTGAAGCATCAGTCCTTCGGCTCGCGCGCCGGCGCGCTCCCCGGGGCGGGGTTTGAGCGGTTCGGCTTTGAAACTCACTGCAAGCGACGTGCCGCGTGAAATGAAATGGGGCGTTCGCTAACGGGATCCCGAGGCCCAACTGGGGAGCAATGCTACAGCCCGCGTAGCCACGGTTGAGTCATTGCGCCCCATCAACCGAACTTACCGCTTCGCCAGGGTCCGGTGCGGTCCGGTGCGGATGGGATCGGATGGCGTCGCGACGGAAACGGCGACGGCTACTC
>JADFRB010000344.1 GCA_022561525.1 Nitrospinota bacterium | reverse complement strand
GCCAAATCTTTGATATATGCTCCATGATACCCATCCTCGGGAAAATCAACGTGTTCCCCTTCCAGCTCTCGATATCTAGCGTAGACAGAAGCAGAAAGAAGCTTCATCTGTCGCCCGGCATCATTAATGTAGTATTCCCGTTCCACTGAATAGCCAGCAGCACGCAGTAATCTGGCAAGCGCTTCACCGAGCGCGGCACCGCGTCCATGCCCCACATGCAACGGCCCAGTTGGGTTGGCACTCACAAACTCAAGTAATACGCGCCGACCTTGGCCTATGCCACTGCATCCATAGCCCTTGCCTTGCGCGTCAATCTCAGTGAGGACTGAATGCCAGCAATCCCGACGAAGAGTAAAATTGAGAAACCCCGGTGGAGCGATATCGATCTGTTCGAAAAACTGGCAAGAGGATTTCATGTGCGCCGCGATAAGATCGGCCACATCCCTTGGCGACTTTCCTTCTTTTTTGGCGATTGACATCGCAACATTGGAGGATAAGTCACCCCATTCTTCCCGCTTGGGAAATTCCACCGAGGGAACGGGAAACCAATCCGAGTTCAACAAACCCTGTTCCTTGGCGTGAAGAAGGGCTTCCGAAATGGCTGAGGAGACTCGTTCTTGGACAATACCAGCGGACACGATTTTCTCTCTATCTGGGTTTAAACTAAAGGGAATGTTCAAAAAAGCATGCCCTGAGTCTTTCCGAAGGGTCTGTCCAGCAAGGACGCAGCCATTCCCGGCCTTCGTAGCCACTTCGGCGGAGTAGGCTTGACGCGCGGAGCGTACATGGAGTACGTGAGCACGGCAAAATGGCGAGAACGCCGCTGACGGCTTTTTCCAACATTCCCATAAAAGGTTTTTAGAGGAATGGGCACGGAATTTTTAACATAGCCTCCTGCAGCATGGCAAGCGAGAAAACCCTTAATTAATTTTCACTAACTGGCGTTGCGGCTTTTCAATACCTGCACCACGCAAACAACGTTCAACCACCTCGACGACTTCTTCAACTGAATGTGTCAAACACAATTTCTCGGAACAGTGTTGAACGGCATGCCAATCCTGACACTTGCAAGCCGGACCCTGAATCACCACGACATGATCCCCTTTGGGACTCCAACGTTGAGGATCAGTTGGACCAAATAGCGCAACAGTCGGAATACCTAAGGTTGCGGCAAGATGGGTAATCCCCGAATCATGCCCAAGAAATACGTCCGTTTGGCGTAAGACTCGAGCCATTTCTGGTAAATCTATATCTTTGATGATTTTGTAGCTGACCTGATCGAGATACGGCGTAAGCGCAGTTACCCTTTTTTCGTCTGCCGGCCCTTGGCAAATCAATACTGTTCGATCATCCCCGCCGGCTAACCTTTTGATGATGAGGCTCAGTCTTTCGGGAGAAAGACATTTATGCCGACTCCCACTTCCTGGATGAATCATAAACACTGGTTTGGACTGCTTGGTTGGAATTGAAGGAATGGGAATTTTTAACAATGGCTCATCCGCTTGTGGACGTCCATGCGGAAGAAAGGTTTTGCCAGAAGTGTCAGACATGCCTAACTCAAGGGTTTCACAAAATCGATCAGATTGATGAAGCGCCCGTAAGGAATAGGCATGAGGAGAAATAACACATCGATGGCGAATACCAACACGTTGTAAATTTTCAGATAAACGACCGCCAGAGTCATGAACCCATGCCACCACGTGGGTATACCGCGAGAAGATATCTGTGAACTCCTGGTCCCTTCGCGGAGATTCTTCAAGAAGCTCTGAGAACACAGGCCCCTCCATAGCAATCACACGATCAATGACGCCATACTCCATAAGAAGCCGCCCGATCTCTCCCCGAGCAAGGAGAATACATTCATGCCCAGGCAACCTATCCCGGATGCTCCGAATAGCTTTAAGGGCTAATAACACATCACCCAAGGTGCCAGGATGAATGATCAATATTCCATTTGGATGTGTCATCTTCATAGCACTATTGAGAGCCACCAATTTTTCTTGCCAATTCAAAATCAGCGGGGGAATTGATATTCATAAATGAAAGCAAATGGTTATCATAAGGAAGAATCTCCGATTCCAACACTTTTCGTATTTCAAGAGAAGACTCATCAAGCAAACTTTGTACACGAAGATTTTCGCTCTTCACCATCTGCTCTAAATGAGATAAGCAACGCTTGGAATATATGGCGTGCATGGTTTGTACGCCATGTGCCAGTTCGGCAAGGGTGATATCAAAATGTGAGGAAATGGAAACCATATACCGAATGACATCAGGATTGAGATAAGGCATATCACAAGCCACCACAAACACTCTTTGCTGGGTGGCATAAAATAAACCCGTATACAAGCCTCCTGCTGCCGCGCGATTGGGGATTAAGTCATTGACGACTCGAACGGTATCGTTGTGTACGGGAAAGTCCTCTACACCGAGAACAACAATGACTTCCGGAAATATTTCAACAAGAACGTCCAGGGCTCGATTAAAAAGTGTCTCACCGTCCAACACTAAGGTTCGTTTATCTTTTCCCATTCGCCGGCTTTTCCCACCGGCCAGAAGAACACCTGTAATATCATTTTCTCCAATTCCCATATCTCATGCATAAAAAAAGGGGGTGGGTATTCCCCACCCCCTTTTTTCTCCAGTCCGGCTAGCCCATTGGCATCCGGAGAATGTATTGGAATCCTTAGGCTTCGCCCTTTTCTTTACGCCTATTGCTGCGACGTCCAAGGACCCAGCCTTCCAGAACAATAATCCCTACAGCCATGATCGTGGGATAAATAAACACGGTATTTTCAACCGGCGGCTCCATCACCAGGTAGTAAATCGCCGATACCGCCATCTTCCGTCCCACATCCCCATTGTGTCCATCCCAAGCAAAGAACACCATCGGGATATATTGACCATTCTCTAAGTAGGCCACTTCTTCG
>JADFRB010000343.1:843-2932 GCA_022561525.1 Nitrospinota bacterium | reverse complement strand
TGCTGGATGACCTTTTTGAACATTCCCCGTTTTCGTTGCATAGCCCAACTATTCGCCTCAAACGATCGAAACATCTGGCTCAAACCAGCACCTTCTCGTGACGATTGCTAATCTCGGACAGGCTCCTAGGACTCTTTTCAATTCACGATTGAACCCCTCCGCTCTTTCGAAGGACCATCGGGAATGGGAGAGTTGTATCTCTCCACGTCTACTATTCAAGGGATGTGGACGGCGAGAATGTAGATGTATTCAAGCAACAAGGAGTTTCACGAAATGAATATGCGCTTTTCGACTATAGGTTTTGCCATTGTGGCTGGATGTCTCACGATTTTGGTTTCAGGCCAACCAATCATGGCCTCATGCGGGTCGGCAAACTGTTTCATGGTCATCGGATCGCAAGCGGGCATTCCACAAAAAGGAACCGTGACGACGAACATCATGTACACCAACATCAATCAAGGGGATCTCCTTGATAGGACAACCGGTGTCATCCCTGCGGTCGAAGTCGATGACCGGAAAATCGTCCTTGGCGAACACCGTGAACGCTCGACCCGCACACAAATCATCACTGTTGACGTCAACGTGGGGATCACCGACCGAGCCGCTATTCAGGTCACCGTTCCGATTGTCGACCGCTCCCATCTTCATCAGATTGAAATTAACACTGCCGAACAAGCCGACGAGATGTTTAACGACACGGGACTGGGCGATATTCGCCTCACAGGGAAATACAATGTCTTGACTTCCCTGCAGGACCTGGTGGTCCTTGGCTTTGGTATTTACATCCCTACCGGAAAGACCGGATCCAAAGCCGATGGCAAGCAAAAAATACAGGAACCGGGCCTACAGCTTGGCCGAGGCAACGTGGGACTCATTGGCTCAGTGTACCAGGCGCACCAAATTATTCCACAAGTCCTTGGCCAGTTTTCCTCTGCCTCCTACCGACATACTTTCCGGAATGACGCCGGTTATCAATTTGGAGACGAGTACATTCTCAGCGCAGGATTGAACTGGCAGACCTTCACCTGGTTGGTGCTCACGGGACAAGTCAACTGGCGCTATTTGGTCCATGACAATTTTAGTGGGTCCTTACATTCACACCCTGGTGGCGTCGTGATTGACGCAGCAATCAAAGACCGACGCGTCCCAACGACGGGTTCGACCACTTTAATGTTTACCCCAGGCATCACGGTGCAAAACCTTCCCTTTGCTCCGAACACGGCCGCCTATGTTAATGTTCAAATCCCGGTGGCTCGCGACTTCAACAACAACCTGGCGCAGGATGTGAGTTTTATTATTGGCATTTCCCATTTCTTTAACCTATTTGGCGATAACGCGTAGAAGGCAAGAGAAGAAGTATCAGGCATGGATACGCACCTCTTTCCAATTTGAAAAGGCTCTATGAAACACGCTTGTCTATTGATGGTGTTAGCCTTCGGACATTCCTCCATTCACTTCAGTGTAGCTTTCACTACCTGAATCAGTGCATAATGTTCTTAACTCATAGATAAGCTCTGTGAAATTTCTTGGTCGCGGTGAAACAACATGAAAAAAATTCTTATTATTGGAGTAATTTCAGCACTCGGGTTGCTCATTGTCGTAATGTGGTTGTTGCCTGGAGCTTTTAGTGCCAAGGGCAAGCCCTCGGAATGGGAGCTCTCGATGGCCAGATTCGCTCGACACCTGGCGACACCCAGTCAATGGAGTGATGCCAAAAATCCGGTCGAGCTCTCTCCTGAAATTTTAGCAGAGGCCCTTCATCACTTTGCAGATCACTGCGCCAACTGCCATGCCAACGATGGGAGTGGGAAAATCCCAAAGGGACCAAACTTTTATCCACCGGTTTCTGACCTTCGTTCTGACGCCATTCAAGCCATGTCAGATGGTGAGTTGTTTTACGTGATCCATTTTGGTGTTCGATTCTCGGGCATGCCTGCCTGGGGTGATGGCAACCCGGAAAAGGATACCGAGAGTTGGACATTAGTCCATTTCGTTCGACACCTCCCAAAAATCACACCTGAGGAAATTGCCAAAATGAAAACCTTGAACCCGATGACCACTCAGGGACGTGCCGACCAGGAAGCCATGG
>JADFRB010000343.1:0-783 GCA_022561525.1 Nitrospinota bacterium | reverse complement strand
CCGCCGGGAATCATCACTAAGGGTTCGTGCAAGAATACCTTCCCATGTTTGGGTGCTGAGACACCTGTCTGGCAAGGCGCGAGGACTGCGCATACTCTTCGTATGGAAAGGACGAACAACGCCGCCAGACTGGATGGATCGACGCCCAAACATGGGAAGGTATTCTTGGGCGAACCCTAAGGGTCCGTAAAGAAATAAGTGGTATATTAAGACGCTTAGATTTAGGTCAGATTGGGTCGATCTGAATGAGAGGAACCGGAAAAATAGTTGGGCTATTTTGAGGGTTTCTCGATTGAAGATCGGCCAAAGATGGCCTGAAGATAAGATGTATCAATGTACCACTTATTTCTTTACGGACCCTAACTAAAAAGGATAGGTCATGAAACGATTTCTTGCACTCACCATTCTCGCTGTCATTCTTGCTTGTCCCCTCTTCATTGACGCTCACGGGAATGATGCTCATGTCCTTGGCACCGTGACGGAGACCACCCAAGATCAGATCACCATAAAAACGCTAAAGGGGAAATCCATCACACTCGCCATCACCGCAGATACGACCTTTCAACACAACGGGATCGCAACCAAGGAAGCACGACCTCAAGTCGGGAATCGGTTGATTGCAGAAGCGGAAAAAGATGGAGACACATTTATAGCGAAACACATCAAATTTTCCTCACCCAAATCAAAGTAGGACCTGAGAGAAAATAACTTGGACAATTGGCCGAGACGATTTTGGAGCGAGCCAAGGAGCGAAGAGCGCGCATACCGGGAGTATGGAAGCGA
>JADFRB010000342.1 GCA_022561525.1 Nitrospinota bacterium | reverse complement strand
AGGCCCTCCGCAATCTGGATTTCGATTTGAGCAGAAATGAGAAATGCCAGAACCGTCACAAAAAACCCAATACCTATCTTGCGCAAAGGGGTGAGGGGATAGACCTTGCTAAGGAATGGGTAAATCCCATAGGAAAAAATCGGGATCAACACCATGATGAGAAACGGATTGACCACCTGAATTTGGGACGGTAACCATTCGATCCCCATCCAGTGGCGATCCATGTGCTTCGCTTGAAAGACCCACGCGGAGCCGGTCTGATCATAGAGCGACCAGAAAAATGCGGAAAAAATAAAAATCGGAGTCAGCCGCCGTATCGCGCGAAGATTTTCCGGCGCCATCAGTTCTCTGAAAAACGAGATGCCTTTAGGTGGGATATGGACATACTGCCATCGACCTATCCAAAACACCCAGGTTGCCAACAGCATCAGAAGCCCTGGCACGCCGAAGGCCACATGAGGCCCAACGTGGTGTAAGAGCCATGGAGTCAACAACGTGGATATGCCGGCCCCCAGATTAATAGCAAAGTAAAACCAATAAAACCCCTTGGACAATAAATGACCATTGGCCGAGCCAAACTGATCGCCGAGATTCGCGGAGACACAGGGCTTAATGCCTCCTGAGCCAATGGCAATGAGGGTTAACCCGATCGCTAAACCCATCCGCGTGTGATCCACGGCTAAGGCCAGGTGACCGAGGCAATAGACCATCGACAGCACGACAATGGTGCGAAACTTTCCCCAGAACACATCCGCAATGAGCGCACCCACTATCGGAAAGAAATACACGGCCGCGGCAAAGAGGTGAAAATATGATCGCGCTTCGGCTTCTCCCATGAGGTCTGGGGCACCATCACCATTGAGCAAATACTCCGTCATAAACACCACCAGGATGGCGCGCATGCCATAGTAACTAAAACGCTCGGCCGCCTCATTCGTGACCAAAAACAGAATGCTTGCCGGCATGCGGTCAGTCGTGACAGGAGTCGTTCGGTAAGGTGAAATCGTCATAGGAGAAAACGTTGAGGAGTCAACAGTGGGCTTGAATCAAGGCCAAAAGGTCCGCGCGCTACAATTTGGAGGTGTGTATAACACAGGGAGTGCCGGTTGAGAAGATGGAATGATAAGTTGGAAAATCGAAAGGTAGGGAAAGGGGCTGTTCAAAAAGGCCCGTCCAGCAAGACCGCAGGCACTTTGGCGCACGGAGCGTACTCATAGTACGTGAGCACGACAAAATGGCGACCAGCCTGCGCCAAGGCTACGGCAGGCAGGGAACGCCGCTGGGACCCTTCGGAAAGACTCAGGGCATGCTTTTTCAACAGCCCCCAGAGCCAACGGATTGAGTGCCAATACGTTGTGCAAATGCCCGGCGAGCCCGATGACATTCTTTTTGAAACGCTACGAGAAGAGGCTCGACACCATCAAGCGTGCCGGCTGCACCTAATTTTTCTAATTCCATGGCACGACTGGCTAAGGCCCGAGCCCCGACATTAAAACTGCTCCCTTTCACAGAATGGGCAGCCAATCGAAGGGCCAAGGCATCCTTGTCCTCGATAGCGGTTTCCACTGCGGTGATATGCTTCGGTTGATCCTCCAAAAATTGCTGAATCACGGTTTTGAGAAAATCAGGCTGTTCTTCATCACCCAAGGATTCTAAGTCCCGGAGCACTTGCTCATCCAGACACCCGACGAAGGATTCTTCCTGTCCCACCACCAGGAAGGGCAGCCCTTCCGAGGGCTTGGGAAGCCATCGAAGAATCATGTCTTCGAGAATCTCGGGCTTCACCGGTTTCACGAGATAATCGTCCATGCCAGCCTCCAAGCATTTCTCACGATCACCTTTCATGGCATTGGCGGTCATAGCAATGATTGGAATGTGCCGCTGCGTGCTGATCGCTAGTTCCTCGTCTTTTCCTGGAACCCATTCACCATTTACACGCGAGGAGGCCACAGCGACGAGCGACTCTTCGCGTTTTCTAATTACCTGTGTCGCTTCAAATCCATCCATTTCTGGCATATGGCAATCCATGAGAATCAGGTGATACGTGCCCTGCTCACAGGCTTTTACGGCCTCACACCCGTTTTTGACCACATCCGGACGAAATCCCAGACGTTCGAGCATTCGCACTGCCACTTTTTGGTTCACAAGATTATCTTCGGCCAATAAAATATGAACCGTTTCCCTCCGCTGTACTTCTTTGACAGTATGTCGGGTCACCAACTGGGTGGTTTCACCCTTTCCATCTGCCCCGACCAACATGCTTAAACTGTTAAACAACACAACTTGACGAATGGGCTTGGTTAAGTATCCCACCACACCCACTTGCTTGGCTTTCTCGGCATCTCCCCGACGACCCAAGGACGTCAACATCACAAGTTTGACCGATGCCAGGCCAGGGTCCTGTTGAATGGCTTGTGCCAAAGCCAGCCCATCCATGTGAGGCATCTGCATATCGAGCAGAGCCAAATCAAACGACCGGCCCTCGGCGGCAGCTTGACGAAGCGCATGGAGCGCTGAGGGTCCGTCCGACACACTGACGCTATCCATCTCCCAGGCCTTCACATAGTATTCCAATATTTTTTGGTTGGTGGAATTGTCGTCAACGATCAACACGCGCAGCCCCTTGAGCTTCCCTCGGCTACTATTTCTGGATTCGGACACCTGAGTCACTGGTTGCAAACACACCGTAAACCAAAAGGTCGTGCCCTTTCCTGGCTCGCTATTGAATCCAATCTGTCCGCCCATTAAACCAACCAACTGCTTACAGATCGCTAACCCTAATCCCGTTCCTTCGTATTTTCGCGTGGTAGAACTGTCGGCTTGCGTGAAAGACTGAAACAGTCGATCTTGGTGTTCCTCAGAAATGCCGATCCCCGTATCGGCCACTTCCACACGAATGACAGTGCCTTCCTGGCTGTCGTGGACTGTGTTCACACGAA
>JADFRB010000341.1 GCA_022561525.1 Nitrospinota bacterium | reverse complement strand
TCCCGGCTCATCCATCCCAGGAGCCGTCACCGGGGGGCGGCGGACACTCAAGAGCAACTGCAAACATTGTCTCCACGTGTTTGCCCGGAACCTGGAAGACCTGCTCTTTCTCCATAGCCGAATGCAGACTGCCGTCCACCGCGCCTTCGAGTCCATTGTGGGGCACTACCAAAAGGTGAGGCCGGGCCGATCCTATCCCCGAACATCCATGAAGCCCGAGTCCAAGTGGCGTCCCCTCACCAAAAAGGCGAAACACCCCAAGAAACCCACAGAGATGATGGTCCCTGTCTGAGAGTCCCTTCAGCGAATCCCGCCAGCTCCTTAACCGAATGTACTCAGTTTCTTAACCGAATGCCATTGATCCCCATGGGGCCGCGCACAGGCAAAAATGGTTTTGGTCCATTTTGCCGAAATAAAAGGGCCTCGTCTACGGGGGCGAAACCCTGTATAGAAATTAATACCCTTACCCTTCTTTCCCAATAAATAATCCGGCTGGTACAATCCTAATCGAGGACACTCATGGCCAAACTTTCTAAACGCCTCTCCACAAATGTCGAAGGCAACTTCTTTGTCGATTCCACGTGTATCGATTGCGATACCTGTCGGCAATTAGCCCCCACAACGTTTGTCGAAAACGGCGACTATTCCACGGTGTTTCACCAGCCAAAATCAAGGTCCGAGGAATTCGAGGCCTATCAAGCCCTGATCGCCTGTCCGGTGGGATCGATAGGAGTGGTAGAGAACAACGATTCCCAATTCACCCAAGCCAAAACTTCTTTTCCTCTAGAGTTGGAAGCAGGGGTGTTTTACAACGGATTCAATTCTGAGAAATCCTTTGGTGCAAACAGCTATTTTGTTCAACATCCGGAGGGGAATTGGCTGGTCGACTCGCCTCGGTATCTCAAACACTTAGTCAACACCTTCAAAGATCTTGGGGGAATTCAGTACATTTTTTTGAGTCATGAAGATGATGTGGCGGATGCCAGCCGCTATGCCAAAACGTTCGGGGCCACTCGGATCATTCATCGGGCTGATGCGCATGCCATGCCCGATGCGGAAAGGATTGTAGATGGGCAGGAAAAGGTACAAGCCACACCCGGGTTTATGTTGATCCCGGTTTCTGGGCACACGAAGGGAAGCATGGCCTTACTCTACAACAACCGATTTCTCTTTACCGGAGACCATCTCTGGTGGGATCCGCACAAGGAGCAATTGGGAACGCCCTCCAACTTGATTTGGGATAAGACGCAATTGCTGCAATCTTTGTCACGCTTGTCGGAGGTGACGTTTGAATGGGTGCTCCCTGGCCATGGGCATCGGGTCCATTTCGATGGCGCCACGATGCAGTGCCATTTGAAAGCGTTAGTCGATTCTCGTTCCTTGACACTCTAGTCCTTCCTTTTGGTTTGACGAATTTCTCCTACCCTTTAATTCCGTGATCCAATCAACCCAAAAGAATCAAAAAGAGTATCACGTATTTTCGTGGAATGAGCTATGGCATGATTACGGTTTTTAGAGGTGCCCTGTAGTGTGAAACGAGCGCGTAGTGTGTATTTGTATATCACGCCTTCAGGCTGGCGGAAAACCATTGTTCATCCTGAACATATGGTCAAAATCAAATTAAAAGATGGACAACTTCATATTCCCGAGGGCTCGACTCCTTCGTGAGAATTGCACATGCACTCTTTATTGACCTAGGACTATCCCAAAACCCGGGCAATCGTCCATGTGCATTCCACGCATGTAGTGGCGGCATGTATCGAGGGTTTGACTTCCCAAACTCTGTGAGCCGTTTCCGGAGATCCATCGGTATACCCGAGTCGGTTCCTCTGTGCCGTTTCTTCCTCTCGTCAGCGCCCAATTAGGAGAAGCGACTGCCATGGCTTTGGGCGTCTCTGAAGCAAACCCTGCCGGTCAATACGACATTGTGGGGCTGGCCAATCACGGCGTGTGCGCGATGGCCTAAATCCCTGGTCAGCCTATGAGCATATGGAACGGTTAGATCATATTTGTGAGATTGTCCTCAAAAGTGGTGTCTCGCCTTAATACATGATGGGGGAAACCGTAATGCGTGATGCGTAAAGCGTGAAGAAAAATACTTTCCGGGCGTTACGCTTCACGTATCACGCTTCACGCATTACGTCCTCCGCTTTGCAATCAAATTAAGCCATCGTCCTTTGCGTTCGCGGTTACTCACCGTCTGTACAGAGATGATGTGCCATCTCGCCTGTTGAAAGACTTCCTGTAATTCTGGCTTCAACCATTTGCACATATATCGGCCAGGAATCCATTGGCCAGGCAGGAGCCCAGCTCCTTTACCGTGAAGAAATGTCGCGGCAAGAAAGCCACTTGGGCGAGTGAGAGCGCGAACCTGTCGTAGGACTTTTTTGAGTTTTGTTTGTGGGAGATGAATCAACGAAGCCGCAGCCCAGATACCGTCAAAGGTTTCGGGTGAAAAGGGGAGATGTTCTATATCGGCCTGAACCAGAGGCAACTTCGGACTTCGCTTTCTTGCCGCTTGGAGAAAGGGTCGTGTCAGATCTAGTCCCACGACGTGAAATCCTCGTCGTCGAAGATAGCGGCTATCCTGTCCTGGGCCGCAACCCAGGTCTAGAACTTGCGAGCGCGGAGATAGATGTTCGATCCAGATTTGGAGGTGGAGAGGTATTCGATAGGTGCGACGATACCATTCCTTGAGATACACCTCTGACCAGGAGGTATAAGCCTGGATCGTCTGTTTCGTGGTTGATCGAAGGGCGCCCATACCTAGTGAGTTCAACCTAGAAACGGCAGTTGGGCGCAAAAAAGACGTGTAAGATATTGGTGTGCATGGTGAAATACAAAAAGTCGTGGTCACCTCGGTGGTGATGAGACATTTTTGTATTTTATCAGGTGCGCTAAGGGTCCGTCACGAAATAACCGGGACAATTGGGAGGCCCA
>JADFRB010000340.1 GCA_022561525.1 Nitrospinota bacterium | reverse complement strand
GGTGCGCCAAGAGCTTGCGCGGACTTTTGTGATCCAACTGCTGCTTCTAGGTTCAATGATGGCCCGAAGATTGGATGCGAGATGTCCAAGTTAGTTTCTCTCAGGTCCTAAGAGAAAACGGTTAGTGGTTTGGTTTGATGGCAATGGCCATAGTGTGTATGCCGGTTTTTCTTACGGAATCCATCACCGCAATGACTTGACCATGGGAAACCTCTTCATCGGCATTGATAACGACAGACGGCTCTCCTCCTATTTGTAACAGACTTTGGAGGCGAGGTTCAAGATCCAGGATCCCGATGGGTTCTTTGTTAAAGAATAATTGTCCATTCTTCGTAAGAGTCAGGGAAACCTCTTCGGGAACAATCTCCGTTGCCGAGCCGGATGTGGGAAGGTTGACCGGTATGCCCTTTTGCATGGTCATCGAGAGCGTTGCAATCATGAAGAACACCAGTAGGAAAAACATGGTGTCGATCATGGGAATGATCTCAATTCGGGCTTTCTTTTTTGCGGTGGTTGGCAGTCGCACTTGTGGTGTTCTCCGTCGTTTCTTTGAGGGCTGACTCCATGCGCGTGGCATAGTATTCAATGAGTTCCGTGTGTCGTTCGAAGCGAGCCAGAAAATAGTTGTAGGGGACTAAGGCAATGACCGCGACAAAGATGCCCCCGGCGGTACAAATCAAGGCTTCCGCCACGCCACCGGTGACGGCATGAGGCTGCCCAATTCCTTGAACCGCCATGATCCCGAATGCATCGATCATGCCGATAATCGTACCCAGGAGGCCAAGGAGTGGGGCTAAGGTAATGATCGTATCCAATGCGGGTAGGCCGCGTTTCAGATTGGTGAGCTCAGCCATGCCTTCAGCTTCCATGGCTTTTTCCGGGCCGGAGGAACGTGAGTGAATGCCGGCGCTCAATACGCGGAGAAGGGAATGGGGCTCGCGTTCATTTAGGGCCAGTGCGTCTGTAAATTTGCCCTTGGCTACCAGCCTCACCATGTGATCCGCATTGTCATTGGTTGGCATGTGATAAAAATACCATCCCCGATCAAGGACAATGGATACGGCGATGAGGGAGCAAAGGGCGATGGGAATCATCATCCATCCGCCGGCAATGAGAATGTCTATCATGGGTGTAAATCCTTGTTCATCACCTCAATGATCCTTGTTGTCTTTAAGTCGAAATTGATGGGGATTTCCACGATACTGCGAATGGGGATATTCCCATCTTTTGCGGGTAAAAATCTCCATCTTTTGATCGCGTCAATGGCCGCATGGTCTAACACGGGGTGTCCACTACTTTTTCGAACTTTAATGGAATCAGGGCTTCCATCCGGTTGGACCGTGACCCGGACAAGGACAGTCCCTTCCCAGCCCGATTCTCGGGCAATTCTCGGATAGACAGGGAGAATGGTTTGGCCAAAACCCGTTTTGGATTTGGAAATACTGCCGGTTCCTGGTGCCATGGCTTTGAGCACATGTGGTGTCAGCGAACGATGTAGGGCCGGTGTGGCTCGTGAAGTCCAGGTTGCCAGGGTGCGAGTAGGCATATGTGTTGGAAGAAAAGGAGACGATGACGAAACATCTAATTGTGGCTTAATGGGTTGTGAAGTCGGCCGTGAAGCTGGAGCACGTTGGGCCACTTTGAAATAATTTTTGAGCTGTAGGTGGTCGGTGGCACGGCTATCCCGGAGCACGTGCCGTTGTAGAGGAGGGACCATTTTTTGACGTTTCAAGGGAGCAGCCACTTGAGTCGTGGTTGTTCGTACGGTTGGAGTCTTGAGGGGTTGCAGAGTCGGAATCGTGGGTTGAGGTATAGGCGGAGCCTGTCGTCGTGTCTTTAGTAGGGGAGGAGCTTTGGGAGAAGTTTGTTCCCGCTCCGGTTGAGCCTGGGCGGGTGTCGGTCCTGGCGTGGCTGATTCGACCAAGGTGACTTGAACCACAGATGCTGTGTTCTGGATCGTATTGGAAAAATGGATGAAACCGAACAGTGCAATAGCCCCAACATGGAGGAGTGTAGACCATACCCAGAAGGGCATCAACGGAGGATCTGACAGAACCGTTCTCATTTCAGTGGATCACTGACTGGTTTTCTTGAGTAGCTTTTTCACTCGTTGGTCATTTCCACCAAGTTGGACGTATTTTCGGTATTGGGTTAACGCCCGGCCAGTATCTTTTCGGTAGAATTCATAAAAGACTCCAAGGTTGTAATAGGTTTCGACCAGTCTGGGCTTGAGTGCAATGGCGGTTTGGTATTCTTGCTCAGCCTGGTCAAGTAGGTCCAAATTGGCATAGAGGACGCCGAGGTTCAAATGGGCTTCAGCATGTTGAGAATCGAGCCGGATGACCTGCGTAAAGTGTTTCGCCGCTTCTTGGGATTGGTCTTGGGTCTGGAGGAGGAACCCTAACGCATAATGAGCTTCGAGTAAATCGCTGTTTGCATTCAAGGCTCGTTGGTAGGCCTGAATGGCTTGACTCGTTTGATTCTGTTTTTCCGCCAGTTGCGCCAAGGTCAACCAGGCATTGGTGTGATGGGGATCGATCCGGGTTAATTTTTCTAAATACTGTTTGGCCTGGATAGTATTGCCTTGGCTGTCGTACAGGGTGGCAAGGTTATACAGAGCCTCGGGTTGTTTCGGGTTAAGCTTCAGTGCGGCATTGTAGGCGTCAATGGCTTGTTGTGGGGACTGCATCTGGTCATACACGAAAGCCAGATTGAGTTGGGCTTCGGCATATCGTGGATAAATCTCCACCGCTTTTTGTAAGGCGAGTTTGGCCTTGGGCATGTTCCCGGCATGTTGATGCGCGAGACCGAGGTCGAGGTACGCGCGGGCAAAATTGTGATGTAGCGTGACAGCTTGTTCCAAATGCTGAATGGCTTGGTCAGATTGATTCAATCCGGTAAACAGCACGACGCCTAGTAACTGGTGCTCGACTGCAGACCGT
>JADFRB010000339.1 GCA_022561525.1 Nitrospinota bacterium | reverse complement strand
CGGGATCTACCCCACCTCGCCCACGCCTTCGCCAAAGCGCGCCGGCGCGCTGGCAAGTCCCCTTACAAAGGGGAGGGATGATCAGGGTGAAGCCTCAAGAACGCCTGGCCACTTTTCCCACGGTAGAAAAACCCACCACCCTCGTCTCCAGCAAGCCTTTCAGGAAATGACTCGCCCCAATTTACCCACTCACTTGGGAGAAGAGCCTTATTCTTAAGACAGCCAGAGCCAAATATGCTACAACCTTGTGCCGGAGACAGGATCGAATTGTCTTCTGATATACGATTGGGTCGATGAATCCCGCCGGAAAAGGTATCCTGCCCCGGTCCGATTGGATTTATTCGAAAAAAATGTGTTAAAAAGTGCAGCTTCATTCTTGAACATAGGGAGATGCGTCATCTGTCAGGACAGTATGTTCCTCTAAGCCGTGAGTGAAAAGGAGAACCCAGGGACATGTTTAATTTCATGCCGCGAGAGGAAGCTTTTTTTAACCTATTTCAACAGTCTTCCAAAAATATGATTGAAGGGGGGCGGCTGCTCAAGGAATTGATGGATGATTATCGGGATGTCCAAGAGAAAGTGGGTCGAATTAAAGACGTTGAGCATCAAGGGGACGAGATCACCCACGACATTGTCCGAAAACTCAATCAGACCTTTATCACGCCTCTCGATCGTGAGGATATTCACGATTTAACGAGTGCCTTGGATGATGTTTTAGATGAAATCGATGCGGTGGCTGATCTGTTTTTGATCTATAAAATCAGTAAGCCTACGGACACGGCTGTACAGTTGGCAGACATTTTGTACAAGGCTTCTGAGGCAGTGGGGATAGGGGTTGACAATCTCGCACAGGGGAATCTTGATGCGAATCAATTCAATATCCAGGTGAATAGTTTGGAAAATGAAGCAGACCGGTTGAGTCGGAACGCCATCTCGAAATTGTTCGAGGAGGAAAAGGATCCGATTATGGTCATGAAATGGAAGGAAATTTACGAAAGTTTCGAGATTGGCACCGATTGTTGCGAAGATGTGGCGAATGTCTTGGAACGCATTGCCCTCAAAGCCACGTGACGGTAAGGGTTCGCGCAAGATTAATTTCCCCTGTTTGGGTGCTGAGACGCCTGTCTGGCAAGGCGTGAGGACTGCGCATACTCCTCGTATGGAAAGGACGAACAACGCCGCTAGACCGGATGGATCGACGCCCAAACAGGGGAAATTAATCTTGCGCGAACCCTCATAACCTACCTGTTCAACCTATTCATTGCAGTGAAAGGATATCATCAAAAACCTATGGCTCAGTCTGCGTTCTTGTTCAACCAAATTTATTAGGTACATGGCGATGTTTGACTTTAGCACCCTGCTCATCCTGGTGGTTATCCTAGCCCTGGTGTTTGATTTTTCTAATGGGTGGCATGACAGTGCCAATGCGATTGCCACGGTCGTCTCGACTCGGGTCTTGAGTCCATTGTCGGCTGTGCTCATGGCAGGTGTGTTAAATGTGGCCGGCGCCTTTCTGTCCACTGCTGTGGCCATAACCATTGGAAAGGGCATCGTTGACCCGAGCTCAGTGACGGAGGTGGTGGTCATCGCCGCCTTAGGAGGAGCCATCATCTGGAATTTTCTGACTTTGCAAATGGGATTGCCCTCGAGCTCTTCTCACGCATTAATTGGAGGATTGGTGGGAGCGGGGCTCATCCATGGTGGCGTGAGTGTCGTGAAGATCTCAGGACTCTTCAAAGTTCTGAAGGCGCTGATTTTTTCTCCGATGTTTGGGTTCATCATGGCGTTTTTACTGATGGTGATAATCAGCTGGGTATTTTATCAAACCCAGCGGGGTTTTGGGGTGCGGTTGTTTCGTCGACTACAGATAGCCTCAGCGGGCTTTATGGCCTTGAGTCATGGAGCTAATGATGCGCAAAAGGCCATGGGCATCATTACGCTGGCCCTTCTGTCGTCGGGTCAGATTTCCACGGCTGAGGTTCCCACATGGGTGATCGTCTCCTGTGCGTTGGCTATGGGTCTGGGAACCGTGATGGGAGGATGGAAGATTATCAAGACCTTGGGGATGAACATCGTCAAACTCGAACCCGTCCACGGGTTTGTGGCGGAAACCGGAGCCGGCGTGGTGCTCATGGCCGCCGCGCATATCGGCCTGCCTGTGAGTACGACGCACACGATTACGTCATCCATCATGGGGGTTGGAGCCGTGCGGGGCCTCTCCGCGGTTAAATGGGGTGTAACCAAGCGGATTCTGTACGCCTGGCTGTGTACCCTCCCGGGAGCAGGTCTCTTAGCTACTTTAATATACCTGATTATCAGTTGACCCAAGCGAAACAAGTCAGTCTCATTGTGGTGAAGAATAACTTCTCCTTTGGGAATGTTGAAAAATGGCGTCAGCGGCGTTCTTTGTAGACGTGAAGCGTGAACCCTGATACGTGAAGCGGAAGAATCGTTTTTACTTTCACCTTCTTGCTTCCTTACTCATCATGCATTACGAATTAGGCCTTGCCGAGCGCACCTTTTTAAACATCCCCTGTTGCTCTTGAGGTTTCATTGTAGAAAATTGGGGTCAGACTCGAATTAATATGGAATTTGGGTGAAAGAGTCCATAGTTTTTCAATAAATCTTGTCTGACCCTATGGTTTCCTCACGGTACATTCCATCTCACTGCCTCATCTCCTGTTGGTAAGAAAGCAGCGCCAGCCTCTTGGGAATACATAGAATGCAACTGCCCCATTGCGAGGAATGATGGGCGAGGATTACAGGTTGTACAGTTTGGGATACGGGGTCTGTTGAATATTTCATGCCAAAAGCCCACAAATGCGCCAGGACAGACGACCAACATCAGTGAGAGGGAATGTTCAAAAAAGCATGCCCTGAGTCTTTCCGAAGGGTCTATCCAGCAAGGCCGCAGCCCTTTTGACGCGCGGAGCGTACTCTCAGTACG
>JADFRB010000338.1 GCA_022561525.1 Nitrospinota bacterium | reverse complement strand
TGAGTGCTACACGGATGAGACCCCCGTGCGCAACGAGGGCGACGTGGTCATCTCTATGCGCACGGACGAGATCACCGAAAAAAGACTTCCATCTCAACTGTACATCTTCCAGACTCTCACCGCCTCCCGGTCTGAATGTGGCCTCGCCTGCTCGGTAGGGTTGGACCTCATCGGGAAAGCGCTTTTCGATATCCTTCGGGGTTGGCCATGCCAAAGTTTCGTTTGACGCGGCCTTTGAAGCCCTGCCCTTTTTCGTGGCCGATGACACAGATCGATCGCCCTTCGAAAGTGGCAAATCCGCAAACAATGGCTTGATCGTCGCCAAAGTTTCGATCGCCATGTAGCTCAACAAAGTCTTGGCAAAAGGCTTCAATGTAGTTAAGCGTGGACGGCCGTTGCGGGTGACGAGCGATTTGGGTTTGCTGCCATGGCGTGAGGCTGCCAAAAATTTCTATTTCTTTTTTTGTGAGCTGGCCTTGCAACATTCGAGTGAGACGCGGCACGCCTTTCTTGTCGGAGCCGGATTTCTTGACCTTCTCAATCCGCTCTTCCAGTTCTTTCAGCGGCTGTTCAAAATCTAAAAAATTGCGCATGTGTGGATGTACCCTTTACACGTGATGGTGAAAGGTCACTGTTTCTTTTCCGAGAATTCGTTCAACATCATTGACCAAGTGTTCACTGGGCGACACGGTGAGGTCAGGAATAGGCGTACTATCGGCCTCGAGATTCGAGGATAATTGAAATTGGAATGAAATGGGCGCGGAACCGGGATGTTTGCGCAGGACCTCTTGCAGCTCGGGCAAGTTGACAGGGGTGTCCGGATGTTCTTTCACGCGAAGCGTGACCCGTTTCACGGCTTTGGCTTGCCAAGTGTGCAGCGGTTCCAGTTTCGTCGCTTTGATGCGTGAACCAGTATCCATTTTATCGACGGTGCCGGTGATGAAAATCACGGCATCGGCCACGATGAATTCCTCTGATTTTTTAAACAGTTCAGGAAAGACAATGACCTCGACCAATCCTTGCAAGTCTTCAATTTGCACATAGGCCATGCGGTCGCCTTTTTTGGTCGTGGTGCCTTTGATATGTCCAATGACTCCACACAGTTTCACCTCTTTGCCCTCTGGGGCTTCGTGCAAATTTCCGGTGTGGTGTGTAGACAGAAGTCGGATGGCTTCGGTATGCATCGTGAGTGGGTGGGCCGTGATATAAAACCCCGTGAGCTGTCGTTCGTATTGAAGCAATTGCTCCTGCGACCATTCCTGGACCTGTGGGAGCGGGCGAGACCACGTGCTTCCGGTTGAAGAGGCTGCTGGCTCCTCGTCAATTGCCGCGAATAAGTTTGTTTGTCCGAGTTCGCGCTCACGCTGAATGGCCGATGCTTCCTCCAGGATGGAATCCATCTCCGCCATCAATTGTGCACGGACGGCTTTCACTGAGTCGAAGGCTCCGACTTTAATCAGCCCTTCTAGCACGCGTTTATTTACTTTTTGCAGATCAATGCGGGTACAAAAATCCAGAAACGAGGAAAAGGCTCCGTCAGCTTCTCGGCTGGCAATGATCAATTCGACCGCAGCACCGCCAACGTTCTTTATCGCCGCAAGCCCGAATCGAATGCTCTGGTCCACAACATTGAAATTCTTTTGGCTCTCGTTCACATCGGGAGGAAGAATTGGGATGCCGAGTTCGCGGCAATCGGTGAAATACCCAACCATCTTGTCCATGTTACCCATTTCACTGGTGAGGAGCGCTGCCATAAACTCGGTTGGAAAATGCGCCTTCAAATAGGCGGTTTGGAACGTCACCACTGCATAGGCCGCCGAGTGGGACTTGTTGAAACCGTAGCCGGCAAAGTATGCCATTTGATCGAAGATCTTTTCCGCTTTTTTGGCAGTAAACCCATTCTTGGTCGCCCCTTCAATAAAGAGCTCTTTTTGCTTGGCCATCTCGTCATGTTTTTTCTTGCCCATGGCGCGGCGAAGCAAATCCGCCTGGCCTAGACTGAATCCGGCCATGCGATTGGCAATAGCCATTACCTGCTCTTGATAGACGATGACCCCATACGTTTCTTTAAGAATAGGCTCGAGCTCGGGAGGGTCGTAGACAACTTTAGAGGGATCGCGTTTGCGTTTGACGAAATCATCGACCATCCCACTTTCCAGAGGTCCGGGCCGATACAGGGCCAGGATGGCAATGAGGTCTTCAAAGTATTCGGGCTTAATGCGCACGAGCAGATTCCGCATCCCCGAACTTTCCAATTGAAAAATGCCCGTAGTTTTGCCCGATGCCAGCAGTGTATAGGTCGCGGCATCATCCGGAGACTGTTGATCAAGATCTATCGCTTGGTCGGGGGACCGTTCTTGATTGACCAAGGTCACGGCGTGTTGAATCATGGTCAGCGTTTTCAGCCCGAGAAAATCGAACTTGACGAGTCCAATCTTTTCGATGTCAGTCATCGAATATTGGGTTACGATTTCGCCGTTCGCCGTCTTGTACAGCGGGACATGTTCCATCAGGGGTTCTTGGGAAATGACCACACCGGCTGCGTGGGTGGAGGCATGTCGCGCGAGCCCTTCTAGGGATTTGGCTGTCGTCATGAGTTCGGACATGCGCGGGTCGGTATCGACGAGCTCTTGAAGTTTGGGCTCTTGGGCCAACGCGCCCTTCAACGTGATGTTCAGTTGCATGGGAACGAGCTTGGCCATGCGATCGACTTCCGCGTAGGGAATATCGAGCACCCGACCCACATCTCGGATCGCGGCTTTCGCCCCTAGAGTTCCAAACGTGATGATTTGGCAAACATGATCCTCACCATATTTCTCGATGACATAGTTGATCACCTCACTCCGTCGATCCATGCAAAAATCCATGTCGATATCAGGCATTGAGATTCTATCTTCGGTATTACGCCCAGCATTGTAGAACCTCTCAAATATTAATCCATAAAGCATGGGATCAATCGAGG
>JADFRB010000337.1 GCA_022561525.1 Nitrospinota bacterium | reverse complement strand
TTCTTTTCTATGAGCAATGCCACCATGCCATTTCTTGATATTTGTCTTTCCGGGATTTGCATTTCAACTGCGTTGGGCGCGGCGGAGCCTCCGTCCCGAATCAACTTCTCGGCGAAGGCTGTTTGAGCGGAGCGAGTTCCTGAGCCATCTTATTCGGGACGGAGGCGGAGGAACCCCGGAGAACCTGTTCTGAGCAGGATCGGAGGGGCCGCGCACGGGCAAAAATGGTTTTGGTTCCTTTTGCCGAAACAAAAGGAACTCGTCTGCAGGGGCGAAACCCTGCATAAAAACTTTTCATCCATGCCCAAGAAAACCTATTGATCATTTCGAGTGAAGGGAAAACCTTGAACGTTGCCGAACTACAGATTTCTCCCAAGGGTCGAAATGACAGAAGGAAAACTCAATTTGGAAATGGGTGAAGGAAGAACTGGATAAGTAAGGCGCAAGGAGTCTTGCTAGACCCTTGTCCCTTACACAATTTTTAATTTTGGAGTGGGGGTCAGGCGTTCAGATTCAGGGCACTGAATCTGACTATGAATCTTCCAAGCAGAACCTTCACACCCGGGAAAATCTGATCGATAATGAGCCCCAAGACTATTTTCTCGCCACAGCGCGGCTTCGATGATACACCTGGCCACTTGCATCATATTTTTCACTTCTAAATCAGCCCGAGTCTGTAGAGATCCCAGCACCTGTGGTTCCCAAGCGGTGATTTTGGCAAGAGCCCGACCCAGTGAATCGCCCGTCCGGACGAGTCCAACCTGATCCCACATCAGCCGCCGCAAGGAATTCCGAAGTTTTTCCGCATCGTCAAGTGTTCGCTTCGGCTCGACGGCTAGGCTCGATAGAACACTCTGCCTGTCTTTGGCACTAATAGTCGAGGAACACGTGGTCGCGGAATGCGCAGCTCGGACGCCAAATACCAGCCCCTCCAGCAACGAATTGCTGGCCAATCGGTTCGCCCCATGGACCCCATTACATGCGGCTTCCCCAGCCGCTAACAAGCCGGGGATGATCGTCTCCCCATCGATGCCCGCTTTGATCCCGCCCATAAAATAATGAGCACTCGGGGCCACGGGAATCCATTCCTCCGTGATATCAATGTCAAAACGCAAACAGGTCTGATAAATCGTGGGAAAGCGTTTCTTGATAAATGAATTTCCTAAATGCGTGACATCCAAATAGACATGCCGAGCGCGCGATGCAGCCATTTCTGACCAAATGGCCCGGGCCACGATATCCCTGGGCGCGAGCTCTGCCGCCGGGTGGTACCCGACCATGAACAACTCGCCTTTTCGATTTCTGAGCAACCCGCCTTCGCCTCTCATGGTTTCCGAAAGGAGGAACGGTGGACTGGATTGAAGAAATAAGGAGGTGGGATGAAATTGGACAAACTCCATATCCTCTAGAATGGCTCCGGCTCGGTACGCCATGGCGAAACCATCTCCCGTCGCATTCGGCGAATTCGTTGTTCTGGCGAATGCCTGCCCGGCTCCACCGGTCGTCATAATCACCGCCCTCGCAGACAAAACCTGTAGGCTCCCGGTGGTTTCATTGACCACAATCGCTCCGCAGCATCGGCCATCAACCATCAGCAGGTCCATGGTGAAATGATGATCGAACCATCGTATGGAGTCTTGCTTCTTCGCACGTTCCAGCAACACACGAATCATCTCATGTCCCGTGGCATCGCCCTGGGCTCGTAAGACTCGATTGCGGCTATGAGCACCTTCCTTGGCAAACGCAAACTTGCCATCGACCTTATCGAATTGAGTGCCCCAGGCGATGAGCTCTTGAATCCGGGAAGGACCTTCTTCCACGAGCACGCGAGCCGCGTCTTCACGACCGAGTTGATGGCCGGCTTTGATCGTGTCGGAAAAATGCAGATTTACATCATCTTCATCACTCAGCGCCACCGCGACACCACCCTGCGCATACGCGGAATTACTTTGTCGCCGGCTCCCTTTCGTGATAATCAACACACGACCGTACTGGCTGAGTTCGATCGCCGCTCGCAACCCTGCCACACCGCTCCCAATAACAAGAAAGTCCGCTTCGGGTCCCCAATGATATGTCGGTGTGGTCTTGTTCATGCTGTTAGTGTTTTTGAAATTTCCCTAGGAGCACCAGGAAAAATAGATGCGTGATGCTGGGAGAAAAAAATTCACGCCTCAGGCTTTAGAAGGATCACGGTCTGCTTACGATTCGGACTCGCGAGTGGCCATCCCAAACGGCAAATCCCCATCCACATCGGCCAACAAAATGACCTGTCTGCCACTCCAAATCAACACCCCGTGCCCCTGTCGGGTTATCCCGGCATCTCGTGCCTCCTGCTTCCATTCACCTTCCCACCGAATGTTGACTGTGGCCCGTCCACCTTTGATCGCCATGCGCTCAATCGTAAATTCTAGTCCGATGTCGGCATAGGTGCTAAAGTCTTTTTTCATGTCCAATTGGAGGCGTTCGAGTCCCTCCAGTGGCAACATCAATTCTCGTAACGCCTCAGAGTCTTTTTCCTGGTAGGCCCCACGTAACCCCTCAATCGCTTCGACAATTCTCTCGAATCGGGCATGGTCTTCAGGATATTGAGGAGTTTTGGAGCTACAACCAGACCCGAATGGAAGAAGGAAAAAGAAAACAGCCCAGACCATTAATGAGGAGAATGGCACAGAAGAACGCATTTTCACATTATCCGTGAACATCCCGGGTCGGTCAAGATTAGGAACGTAATGGGTAAAGCGTGAGACGTGAGGCGAAAAGAAAGATGGGTTACGGGGCATGCCCTACGAGTCACGTCTTTCGCTTCACGGTTCACGCATTACGCTTCACGTCTTAAAGGTGCAGGCTTAAATTTCTTGACACAACTGAGGACCCTGTGATACCTCTCAAACTTACCATCCGTCTCGGGGCATGAGCATTTCGCCCTTTGTCAGAATCAACAAGTTCGCGGCTGCACATTCCTTGGAGAGG
>JADFRB010000336.1 GCA_022561525.1 Nitrospinota bacterium | reverse complement strand
ACGTTCCGCGCGTCAAAGGGCCTGCGGCCTTGCTGAGCGCACCTTCCTTCGGCGTTGGCTCAGGACAGGTTTTGAACCTTCCCTGTTGCGCTTGGCGTTTCATAAGATGAGTCACCTGTGAACGATAATATGGAAATTTTCAATATTTCAACGGCCCCTGAATGGAAACTGAGAGCCAAGGAAACGACTGCGAGTCACACCTCCTCTTGAACTGGATTACTGAGGGCACCAATGCCCTCAATGTCAATGGTCACCTGATCGCCACCTTTCAGAAAGATGGGTGGAGTTCTCGCAAACCCAACCCCTTGGGGGGTGCCAGTGAGGATAACAGTGCCAGGCAGGAGTGTGGTGCCTTCGCTCAGAAAGCTTATTAACGTTGGCACATCAAAAATCATGTCTGACGTAGTTGAGTCTTGCATGGTTTCGCCGTTGAGTGTGGTTGTAATTTTGAGATTATTGGGGTTCGGGATGTCATCCGGTGTGACGACACACGGACCGAGTGGACAGAAGGTGTCAAAAGATTTCCCACGGCACCATTGTTTGGCCCCACCCTCCTTCTGCCAGCGACGAGCGCTGACATCATTCGCGCAGGTGTAGCCCAGTACATAGTCAAGCGCTTCACTGCGCGGAACGTTTTTAGCAGTCTTCCCGATCACCACCGCCAACTCACATTCGTAGTCCACCTGCCCAGGAGCAATGTTAGGAATCACGATTGGATCGTCAGGATTGTTGAGGGCATTGGCGGCCTTGATAAACAGCACAGGGTGCTCAGGAATTTTGGCTCCCGTCTCTTCCGCATGTTGACGATAGTTGAGGCCAATACACAGAATCGTGGGCGGAACAACTGGGGCCAGCAACTTTTCCATCGAAACAACCCGATCCGTGACCCGATAGGTTTCAAAAATATTTCCTTCAATGAGGTACGCTGATTGGGCATTCAGAGGTTCTCCAAATTGAATCTCCCCTGAAGGGTCCTGAAACCGAATAATTTTCATGGAAAGCCTTTGAAAAAACTATGGGTCATCATCTATTCCAATATTGTTCATACTCGCGTAAGTGCGTCAGTGTTTTTAGATCTGGCAATCGATCCAAGAAAACCTGGCCATGGAGATGATCCACCTCGTGTTGAATCACACGGGCATGGAATCCCTGAGCTTCAAACTGGACTAATTTACCATGCCGATCCAAACCTTCCACGTTCACTTGTTTCCATCGTGGCACCAGCCCGCGTAGATCGGGCACGCTGAGACAACCCTCCCATCCATTTTCTGTTTCCTCGACGTGCTGAATGATCTTGGGATTAATCAACACGGTGAGAGGAACAGCAGATTGGTTGGGATATCGGGGGTTGTCCGCCGAAACTTCGATCGCAATGATTTGCTGGGATACCTGCACTTGCGGGGCGGCAATGCCAACCCCGTTGGCATCACGCATGGTCTCGACCATATCATCAATGAATTGCTGGACAGCCGACGACTGTAACTGTTCGACGGAAACAAGCTCGGCCCCACTCCGAATTTTCGGGTGGCCAAGGCGGGCAATTTCCAACAACGGCATGGTCAGTTCTCGTCTGATGGCTTTCTATTCACTGGACCTCTCCTACTGTATCATCTCCCCGTGGGTTTTGAAGCCCCAATAGAGCATCTTTTTACCTTTAAACCCCAAAGCTTTTTGTTTTTCAAAAAATAATATTGGTGATGCAACCCTTAGGTCCCAGGCCATTGGCAAACAGAAGTTGGGATAATTGAAATGATGGCCATTCTTCAATGTCCCGGCAGCACACACGACTGAAACTCCCCAATTTCCTTCACAGTAACCTTATACCGTTTACCCCACCCTTTTTAGTCTTTTTCATTCCACGGTTCTGTTATTCTGGTGGGTGTAATTGACTTGTTTTGAACCCCCATGATACCGTGACGATCATGAAAAAACCTTGTTATTCAGTGGGTTTTGACGATTTCTGCCAACTCGCAGGCCAAGGAAATTTGGTCCCAGTATATCGGGAAATTTTGGCGGATTTGGAAACCCCAGTCAGCGCCTTTTCAAAAATCAATACCGGGGATACGGCCTTCTTATTCGAAAGCATCGAGGGCGGCGAAAACTGGGCACGGTATTCCTTTTTGGGTAGCAGTGCCACTCAGGTTATCTGGGAAGAGCGCGGCAAGCTGATGATCAAAAATGGCCGAAAGACAACAAGCATTCCGTTGGATGCCAATCCCTTGACCCACATTCAAGACATGCTGTCCCCATTTCAGCCTGTTCACGTCCCGGGCTTGCCTCGATTCGTAGGGGGTGCGGTGGGCTATCTCGGATATGACGTGGTTCGACATTTTGAGCCCATTCCCCACCGCTCTAAGGATTCAGAAAATCTACCCTTGATGGCTTTTCTTCTCACCGACACGTTGCTAATTTTTGATAACGTCGCCCACACCATTAAAGTCGTGGCGAATGCGCTGATCACCTCACATGCCAAATCAGCGTTAAAGAAAACCTACACCGACGCGACAACCCGCATTGAAAAAATTATAGCCAAGCTCAAAAAACCTCTTCCGCGCCGTTCGACCAACCAGCGTTCGCAACCGATTCGCTTTACGTCCAACATGACTCAACCGGATTTTGAAAAGATGGTGAGGCGCACGAAAGAATATATCCAAGCGGGAGATATTGTCCAGGCTGTAGTATCGCAGCGGTGGCAGACAAAAATTCGGACGACACCGTTAGAAATCTATCGTGCCCTTCGCGTGATCAATCCGTCGCCCTACATGTTCTACCTTCGTATCGCAGGAGTGGAATTAGTCGGATCGTCACCAGAAATTTTGGTACGTTGCGAGGATGACAAAATTGTGGTGCGACCGATTGCCGGCACTCGAAAGCGCGGCGCGACGCCTGCCCAAGACCAAGCCCTGGCCGAAGAACTCCTCGCGGATGAAAAGGAGCGGGCCGAGCATGTGATGCTCGTCGATCTTGGACGG
>JADFRB010000335.1 GCA_022561525.1 Nitrospinota bacterium | reverse complement strand
AGAGGCGAACCACGCGTTGGTGTACCTCTATCAACCCTCTGAACTATTATCCGATGGGGAACATAATTTGGTGGCGATAAATGAGAAAGTTGTGGCGGAGATTGAAGCTGGAAGTTATTTCGTTCTGGCTGTTTCCCCTGGGAGGATTTCCGTGACTCGTACGCTGACCTCGGTTTTTGGTATGTTGTCGCCGAGTGCCCACATTGGCTTGTGGGAAGGCTTTGTTGAAGTGGAGAATTTTGGAGCTACAAGTGGTCACCGGTACTATGTTCGTTTTCCCGAAGGCGTCTTGATGGAGGATGAGCAGGTGCAGGAGGCCCTTGAGCAAATGCATGAACTGACATTGCTTGAGCCGTACCAAGAATGAGTGTTTTTTCTTCACCAAACCCTTGAACGTAGAAACGGCAGTTTCTAGGTTGAACCATTTTATGCCAACGGCTTGGGGATTGATATGACGATTGCGCTCACTCGGCAGCCGGCGTTGTCGTTTGAGAATTGTGAAGTCACTCATGTTCCCCGACAAGCCATCGATCTTCCGATCGCGTTTCAACAACACGAAGGATATTGCCAGGCCCTCCGACACATGGGTGTGGAAGTTGAAATCCTTCCATCAGCAAACGCTTATCCTGATAGTGTCTTTATCGAAGACAACGCCATTGTCCTCGATGAATTGGCAGTAATCACTTCGATGGGCACTGTCACCCGGCAAGGTGAATCCGCCTTGCTCCTTCCTGCTCTTTCTGGCCACCGTCGTCTTGTTAACATATTGCCACCAGCTACGATTGAGGGTGGTGATGTGTGTCGTATTGGCAAAACGTTGTTAGTGGGAATATCTTCCAGAACAAACTGGCTGGGTGTGGAGGCCCTGCAAGCGATCGTGGAACCTTTAGGGTATCGAGTGACTCCCATTGAAATTCAAGGGTGTCTTCATCTGAAAACAGCATGTACGCCTCTTGATGATGAGACGTTATTGGTGAACCCGACTTGGCTGGACTTGGATGCCTTGAGAAAATTTCAGCTTGTGCAAGTCCCATCCGCGGAACCGCTCGGCGCGAATGTGTTGCGCGTACCTCAGGGTATTCTAGCAAATGCTGCATACCCAAGGACGCTCGACTTGATGAAGGGCGAAGGGCACACCGTCAGTGATGTTGATATACGTGAGTTTTCCAAAGCTGAGGCTGGGCTGACATGTTTGAGCCTTATCATTGATTGAGTTAGTATTGTGGCATAAAAGGCTCCTTGGCCTTTGTGTATTCCAAAACGGAGTCTTGCTGTGATACGAAGATCGTTGTTTGTCGTGTTCATGTGGACCATTCTTTTTCTTCCGGTCGCCTATGGTGAAAATCCCAACAATTCAATTTCTGTGACGGCCACAGATTTTCATTTTACGCCCAATACCTGGACCATTGCTTCGGGCCAGGCCATAGCCCTTTCTTTTACCAATAACGGCGTGCAAGAGCATGAATGGGTATTACTCAAACAGGGAACTGAAGTGACTCTACCCTTTAATGACGATGACGAAGAAAAAGTCTTGTGGGAAATGGAAACCGGTCCTGGTGCAACCAAAGTAGGAATATTTTCTGCTCCACCTCAATCCGGCACCTACACTATTGTCTGTGGAAAACCTCGACATATTGAACGGGGAATGACCGCTACTCTGATCGTCCGGTGATGTGTTCTTCTTTTGAGGGATGATGGGGTAAGGGTCCACCGGCCGCATCTTTTTTCGGTTTTGCGATTTTCGCTATATATTGCCTGAACGATCAACGAATTGAGGATTCACCATCGTTCTTCGTCCAGATCAATGGCATTAACCCATCTTGTGACTGTGGGCAGTTGGTCCGCAGTCCCCCCACGTTTTTCGGCAATGCCGGCAAGTAAGGCGTTCCAGCGTGCTTGAGCATTTCATTTTTTGGCTCTCCATTAACAACCATGTCATCCATTGGTCTTTATCTTCCGGGGTCAATGCTATGCCATGCGCTTGGACCCAGAAGGCAGGTTGAAGTGTTTTTAGCAAGGTCGTGGTTGCCATGGGCATGGGGTTTGCTAGAGTAGAGTGTGTGGCCAATGGAAAAGGTGAGTTCCATTTATTAACACCTTTTACACGTTGATTCAATGGGCTTTTTCTCATAGAGGAGGAAGTATGGAAATTTCTGGTTACTGGGAAAAAGATGCCCGGGTGATTGCCGTGTCAGGGTCAATTGACCCATCGGAATGGGTTGTCCTGGATGCGGCGTTTCTGGCTGCACAGATTGCCCAGCGTCGGCACATTGTTTTGAATTTAAGCAAAATGGAGGGTGCGGAACCCTGGGTTGTCGTGAAATTGTTTACGTCATATCTTCAACTTCGGCAACAGGGCATTCGTTTGAGTCTTGTGAATCCCCAACCTTTCCTACGTAGGAAATTAGAACCAACCAATATCCCCGCCTTTGTTGACTACTTCTCTAGCGACCTAGATGCCTTGAAGGCCGCATAATCCTTTGAATATTGGGAATGTTGAAAAAAGCCGCCAGCGGCGTTCTCGCCCTTTTGCCGTGCTCACGTACTATGAGTACGCTCCGCTCGTCAAAATGGCTGCGGCCTTTCCTTCGGCAAGGCTCAGGACAGGGCTGGACCCTTCGGAAAGACTCAGGGCATGCTTTTTTGAACATTCCCTCCCACTGATGCAAGCAGGCTTACCTGGAGCATCTATGGGGCATGGACCTGAAATATTCAACAGACCCAGTAAAGTCTTAGATCCCCAGTAGGCCATGCCCAGTTGCATGATTTTATCTGGGGTAGCAGGGTGGCCCATGTTCGAGTCTCCTTTTAAGGTCGTGATGCCTAGAGGAACCAATATCGACTGGTGTTCTATTTTAGGGCACCTCTAAAAACCGTCCTTTTCCGTGATGGCGGCGTCAGCCGCGTACTCACATCCTCATGTATTCGCCCATACACTCCGGTTTTCCGCGTGCGGCTTCCTTGCCCTCACCAAAA
>JADFRB010000334.1 GCA_022561525.1 Nitrospinota bacterium | reverse complement strand
GACGCCTTCCACCCTGGTTAAGCCTAGCGAAGATATGGTACATGCTGGTGTCGTCGTCGGGGGGTGCATCCTGCTTTACAACGGTGGCGTGTATTACAGAGTTATCGAGGTTGAGCCTATCACGTTCTTGTAAGGTCTCGTAAGTCAGGCCCTCAAACTGCTCCTGGACGTTCGCCAGTTTGAAAACCCGCTGAGTCCTGTCCCCAGGTGACTGGTTGAATACCCCTGAATAGAAGAACAGGAGCGTTTTGAGCCGTTGCTGGCCGTCGAGTACCAGGAAGGTATGCTTCTGTCCATTCAGCGCTGGGGCTCCTTCAAACTCGCGAGCGGCAAACACCCGCTTGGCGTCCCGTACGCGGAGAAGGCTGCCGGCCGGGTAGTTATTGGCGATTGAGACGATCAGCTCTTGGGTGGCTCCCGGCTCCCACACGAAGTCGCGTTGGAAGTCTGGCAGCACCATGGTGCGGGAATGAATCTCCCCCAGTAGATTTTTGAGGGCTCGCGGGTTGGTGTCTTCAAAGAGGCTCATGGTTATCTCTCTTGAGTATTATCAACATTAACATTAACGAAAATTTTACGCTTGGGACATATTCCCTCTGGGATTATCCATTGATTTATCACGAAATATGCTGTGCGCTCCACACATCCAAGCAGCCAAATCTGGCTTCAGTTGAGAATACCGAATTGTACGCTTCCTGACTCAAAGAATTAAATAGTAAAGAAGAGGGAAGGGATGCAGCCTGTTACTTTTTGAGACGGTATGTGGCACACGTGGGTTATCGGTGTGCTGGCCATCGTAGAGAACGACGACGCGCTTGTGTGTAAATCACGGATCCGGAACTCGCGCCGTGGAACTAATCATACCACGAGGATGATCCCACAATTTAATTCCGTTGTTCGCCTTTTTCGATCTTTTCGAGTAATTCCAGACGAGATTGACATTCAATGCAATAGCGGGCAAACGGCATGGCTTTCAAACGCTTTTCGCTAATCTCAGCATCGCATTCCCCACACAGCCCGTAGGTACCTTCATCGAGACTCGACAGGGCTTCCTCGATCAATTGACGTTCGCGATTCCGCATTTCTTGAAGGGAAATGCCCATTTCCCGTTCCAGATCAAACAGGGCCTGGTCCCCACTATCCATGGCCGATTCCAACCGACGCTGTTGGTCATCCGTCAACGACTGTCCTAATTTTTCCTTTATTTGTTGCATCACGGCTTCTCGCTTTGCCAGCAAATTTTTCCGCAAGGATTTCCTGCGAGAAGCAGCCATCGGTTGACGCTTTGGAAAAACAGCCGTGTCTTTTGAAGCCTGAGGTTTCGAAGGTTCGGGTTTCAACCGGGTTGTCCGCTTCACCGTCGTCGTGGAAGCCTTGGTCGCGGCAGATTTCGCACCTCTGGCTTTAGTCGATCGGCTTGTCGCCCTCGCGGTCTTTTTGGTGGAACTCCCTTTCATAACCTCATCTCCTTTTCAAACACGCTCCATTTGGAGGACACATGAGGATTAGCCCATTTTCCTCCTGAAATATCTCTGACTCCATGGAAGAAGTCGCGGATCATACAATATCTAAGGATAGGACAGCAAGGAATGGATCGAACATCCTTCCAGCTTGTCTCGCCCCCTCAAGGCTAACAACTCCACGAGAAACGCACAGCCCACAATTTCAGCCCCTAATTGACTCAGAAGATGCACGGTCGCGGCAGCGGTGCCACCGGTGGCTAACAAATCATCGACGACCAGCACGCGTTCTCCAATCTGGACGGCATCGCGATGGATAGCCAAAGAAGTCGATCCATACTCAAGATTGTATTTCACTTCGAACACATCGGCTGGCAACTTCCCGGGCTTGCGCACCAGAACAAAACCCGCATTGAGATTACACGCCAGAGGCCCACCGAAAATAAAACCTCGTGATTCAATGGCGACCACCTTACTGATCCGCTCATTTTGGTAGTGATCGGTGAAATCCTGAATGACCTGTTGAAACCCTTTCGAATCTTTGAGAAGCGTGGTGATGTCATAAAACAAGATCCCCGGCTTTGGAAAATCCGGGATCTCCCGGATCAAACTTTTATAATCCATTGAACAATCCTTTCCGATATCCAGCGAGACCAACCGAAATCGTCTTGGCCGGATACCGCAATAAAAAAATGGCTCTTTGTGTAATCGTGGGGATGCATCTTTTAGCCCCTTTCATTCCCCCCTTTGAAAAAGGGGGATCAGGCCATACCCTCTCACCAACTGTATACCTTTGAATGACAGCCAAACGATTTTTCGGCAATACGAAAACCCTACATTCAATACTTGATCTCAAAGCGGCTTTCGTGACTTCCTGGTTCCATCCAATCGATGGCAACATGTTCAACACTCGACCACATTGGGCCACGATTGAGATCTCGCAGATAGGTATCTACGGCTTCCCGGTTCCCTTGGACTTCCGATTCAACACGACCATCCACCACATTCCGCACCCACCCAGTCAGCCCATGGTGTTCGGCCTGCCGACACACAAATGCCCGATACCCAACCCCCTGAACGACACCACTGACGAACACATGCGCTCGAACAATTTCGTGTGAATCCGTCATGGAATCGCCAACGGCATCCGATCACATGAGGGGCACATTTCTACGACGCCTTCTTCCATAACCACGTGCTGAGGACTTTGGCCGTCTCGCCTCCATCACGAATGCAGTCAGGAATACCGAGGCCTTCATATGCCGCACCGGTCACATACAGCCCCTCATGGGCAGTGAGACGTTGCCGGATGGCCTTCACTCGATCGCGATGCCCGATGACGTATTGCGGCATCGCCTGCGCCCATCGAAACACATACGCGGAGAGCGGCTTGGCCTCAATTCCCACCATGTCTTGTAACTCGTCCAAGATCAATGCCACCAGTCGGTCATCATCCAGGTCTAGAATTGCTTCACGCCCCCGTCCACCGATGTAACAGCGAATCAGGCTTTCGTCGGGATTCG
>JADFRB010000333.1 GCA_022561525.1 Nitrospinota bacterium | reverse complement strand
CGTACTGAGAGTACGCTCCGCGCGTCAAAAGGGCTGCGGCCTTGCTGGATAGACCCTTCGGAAAGACTCAGGGCATGCTTTTTTGAACATTCCCTCCAATTGACGATGCTTGGCTCCTCTGGAGCTTTTATTGGGTATGGGAAGGAGATATTCAACAGACCCATACAGCGGAGTATGCGCAGTCCTCGCGCCTTGCCAGACAGGCGTCTCAGCACCCAAACATGGGAAGTTATTCTTACGCGAACCCTAAGAAACCAACAGGTCAGGGATAAGAATAAGGCACCAGGGTAGAGGCTCTTCGCTCATCTGAGAGAATTGCTGGGCGGTGAAACTGGCAGGCATGTCTGAAAACACTGCACCCCGTCGAACTTCAACATAACCAAATCGAAACCCTTCTGAGCCCCGAGGGTGTGGGGTGAGCGCGTGTGGCAACTGAATCCTCAAGGGTGTCACATTCGACAGATAGCAGCGCTCGCCTTCTTTCAACGATGAAAGCGATTCATACACCTGCTTGAAGATCTCCGGTAGATTGTCCTGCGTCAACACGACATTTGGGGGGCGCATGGATTCATCTTCGACAAGCTGGGCAAGGATTTCCCAAAACACTTCGGCATCGATGGCTGACAGTATGCAAAGTTGCCCTCGTTGGGCCATGAGATCCAGTAGCGGGAGTGGACCGCGAATGGCAAATTTCCATAACGGAAAGGTGAGCGTTCGCCCTCGGTGATGGACCTCTAAGGCTTCTTCACCATTGACACGTACAGTTTTGAAATCTCCCTTTGTCCGCTTCAAATGCTCCTGGATTGTATTCTGCGAAAGGCGTGTTGGTTCAAAAGCAAACGTGGGAGTGGCGGGAGCATGACAGGTGACAATGGAATATGTTTTACGTAACTCGCGGGGCGTGGTGAGATCCAGCATATCCTTCGCGCCCCAAAATCGAAAGTGGAGGTACTCGAGCGGGTGTTGAGACAAGCGAGCCAAACGTTCCTGACTGGCATGATACACCCCTCCAAACTGAGACCCAGGTTGAAGACGATCAAGCGCATGGAGTATCAGCAACTGACCGGCATTCTGGATTTGTGGGAGGTACTGAGTGAGCAGTGCTTCCTCAAACGATAAATCCCCAGCGCCAAGGTCTAATAATGATGGGTCGTCAACTTTAAGGAGCCAATCGTACGGATTGGTGTGGATCCGAACAAAATCTTCCAGTTCTTGTGGATCGAAGGTGTCATCACGCTGGCTCTCCTGGTCAACCAGGTCGAAGTAGAGACAGAGTACCCGAATGGCTTTGGTTGCTGGAAGACCCGTCAACTCTTTGAGGCGATCGGCATGCACATTCGACTTTGATGAAGTGTTTCCTGGTGATGGCAGGGCGGCAAGCAACATTTCTTGGATCGCCGGCTGGCAGCTACTCTGGGGAATGCGTTCGACCAGTTGCTCAAGTGTTGCGGGAAGGGAACGTGGCTCGACCAATTTTCTGGTCAATGCCCAGCCTAAGGTATGTTCCTGCTTGGCCTGCTTTACTTGGTGACGGAATTGGCTCAAGGCGTTCTTGTGAGAAGAATCGTTAGAAGATGGTGTATGCGTGCGAGGGTCGAGTGCCACGATCGGAGCCTATCCATCGCTTTGATGATGCGTCAAGCGTACGATATCGTTAAGTTGCGGAGGAGGACCCCCTGTGTTACATCATGGCCATGCTGCGACCGATTCCGTGGGTGTTTCGAAAGGTTTTTGTGTGCACGGTTTTCACTGTTGGGGCGATTTTATCGACAGCGGCCTGTGCCACCGTTCAATCCCACCCGGCCTATCAACAGGGTCAGATTATTGATCCTGCCAAAAACGTCACCATGTCTTTTTCTGAGTTCCGGTCTGTACTGTTAGGAGCCGATGTCATTTATATCGGTGAAGCCCATTACACCCCCTCCCATATTGAAGCAGCGCTTCAAGTGCTGCAGACCCTTCTTGACGAGGGTCGAACTCCTATTTTAGGGATGGAAATGTTTAGCTGGGACGGACAGGGTGGCCTGGATCGTTACTTGAATGGAGAAGTGACCAGGATCGAGGAATTTTTGGCCGAATCACAATGGAAAAATAATTGGGGTGGGAAATATGCAGACTACTCCCCACTCGTCGATTTTGCCAAAACGCATGAATTGAAATTGCTGGGCCTCAATCCTCCTCGCCCGCTCGTGCGTAAAGTCGTTCAAAAAGGGTTAAGTGGAATTGGGGGCGATCCGGATGTGAAAAAATGGAATATTCCCGATCCATTTCCTGCTGACGATCCTGAGTACCGTGGAATTATTTTCGAGCAAATTGAAAAGTGTCATGGAGGCATGTCTCAGGAGGTCTACCAAAAAATCTATGAAGCCTCAGTCTTTCGAGATGAGGGAATGGCCTCTGTTATTACCACCACGATGTCCAGATTAGGAACTTCGGGCCCCAGGACTTTTGTGAGTTACACGGGTGCCGGGCATATTCAATATGGGCTGCCCATTCCAAAACGGGTTCAACGACAATTAGGGACACCCGTCCGCCAGGTGACAGTGTACCTCCATGCACTAGACCCTGAACACTCCGAAGATGTCGACCATTTGATCGATGAACAGATCGCGGATTTCGTGTGGCTCACTTCCTTGGGCCCTCAAGGAAGACAACCTGGCTGTGGGGAATAGACGGTATTGTGAAACAAGGATAACAGACATGTATATTCTTCACGAAATACGAGATGCGAATGACGGTTTTTTCACGAGCCACAAACTTTGAGACGCAGATTTTCTTAGGGTCCGTCACGAAATAACCGGTACAATTGGCCGAGACGATTTTGGAGCGAGCCAAGGAGCGAAGAGTGCACATACCGGGAGTATGGAACCGATGAACGACGCCGGCACAGCCCAAAAGCGTCCGGCCCTACGGGGGGGGCTCATCTTTGGCTCGGGGTGTCGTTGCTCCCCGGTCACATAGTCCCGCTATGCTCTCTCGTCGCGCCCTGCCCCGATCACAAA
>JADFRB010000008.1 GCA_022561525.1 Nitrospinota bacterium | reverse complement strand
CCGCAGGGCTTTTGGCACGCGAAGCGTACACGGAGTACGTGAGCACGCCACAAGCCCGAGAACGCAGCTGGCGGCCTTTTTGAACATTCCCTGAAAAGGATCGGAAGATCTGGCCAACTCCAGCGCACCCGCAGTAGATCCGTCTAATCTTGGACAGGCTCCGAGGCACCAGGCTGACTTGCGGTTGTCACAGGCTGCGATCACCGTTTACAAATAAGTTCCTGACACCTTTTTCTGCCGCCAAGGCTGGAAAAGTAGGATAGCCAATGCGTGACCAAGCCGGAAGAACACTAACTGTGTACCATGGGCATCAGGGCTTTGCCCTGGTCGCTGCTTTGTTGTTGGTGGTTGTGGTGGGGATTGTTGCGGCGACGGTTCTTCAGACGACGTCGACTGAGATTAAAATCAGTGGGAATCACCGGCGAGCGGTGCAAGATTTTTATGTGGCTGAGGCGGGATTGGCGGAAGGTCAAGCGCGGTTACACACGCGAGCAGGGGTTGAACAATTTGTTATGTTTGATCTCGCCCAACGATCCAATCCCTTCTGGTCAGTGTATATTTTGACGTCTTCTACCTGGGAGCCCCAAGACGACCCGAACTTTTCTTCTCAATATTTGAATCTCATTCCTCAACCTGGAAATCCCACCAGCACAGCGGTTCAACCCAATAGTGTGCAATCGGCTCTTCCGTACTGGGTCAAGCTTCGTCATAAAACTGAATATGATGCGGAGCAGGCTGGGCACCGCACCAGCACTCCCCATTACTTCGACGGGGACGGGAGAACGTCAACACATCGTTCTCCTAATGTGGGAAACGTCATCTATTTTGGATATCCGAATATCAATATAACGGTTCCTGGGCCATTCACAACTCAAGGTTCGACGCCTTGGCTCCCTATTGAGCTGATTACCTCGAATGGGGGGAAAGATATTGGTGGGGTCCTCTTGGAAACTGAGGCGGTCCATCCCGCAGGCCCGAATCATCTGGGCGCATTGTATGCGGTAGGGGATGTCATCCTTTCTGGTCAATCTGGTATTTTCAATGGTCACGATGCTTGTGGAGTCGTGTCCAGCCTTCCTCCCGTGTATTCAGGAAGTAGTGTCACCGCAGGGCCTGCTTTCCAATTTGATGGAATCCCTGCAACCCCAGTACAAGGGAGCGTTGTCTTAGATCTTGTTCAATCAATTGGTGACCTCAGTCGAGGGGCAATACCGATTCAATCAGATTTGTTGAATCAACAATTGGGGAGCTCTTCAGTTCCTGAAACCTATTTGGCTACTGTGTCTGGCTTGCCAAATTCCAGTCGTCTTCTTATTCGAAATACTGTGGGACACGGAATCCTATTGGTGGATGGTACGGCGATTTTTGAAGGGCAGGTGTCGTGGCAAGGGATGATTATCGTGACCGGGGACCTCCTCATTCAAGGGGATGGGGCTGTTATTAACGTAAATGGAGGGATTTGGGCGAGAAACGTCCAGCACACAGGGGGGAGTCTCAACATTCAATATGACAGTTGCCAGATTCAAGCTTCTCTTCTCTCTCGACCGGTACAGGTTCAGTCTTGGAAAGAGGTGTTTTAGCGTTTGAAATAACCGTTTAAATGCAACTCATTGAAAAAAAGGAAAAACATGGAAATATTTCAGTCTGATACGGCCAAAAGGAACTGTTTTTCTGGGCCTTTCGTCAATGGTATTTTCTGGGTCTTCTGGTTGATTGCCTATCCGAAAAAATCTCATTAAAATGCGAGGTTCGGTGTTCTAGTACTATTTATCACCCACCTTAACAAAGGTTTCGTTATGGCTAAGGTTTTGGAAGGCCCGGGAATGGGCTTGCTGAAAAAGTGGGGGCTTCAAACCCCGAACTATGTTGTGGTGAGTTCAGGGGATGAATTTGACCAACTCGCGCAGGCGAACGACTGGCTTCAAAAAAGTAAATTGGTGGCCAAGGCTCATGAGGCCCTGGGATCTCGGTTTAAGCTGGGCCTTGTCAAAGTCGGACTCGATCTCCCAGGCACGAAGGCTGCGGTTCGAGAGATGCTAGGGAAACAGGTGGAATCAGTTACCATTCGGGAAGTGATTGTGTCTGAGGCCATTGATCATACAGACGAATATTATGCCTCGGCCACATCCACCCGCGAAGGTGTTGAGGTGATGGTGGCGAAGTGTGGAGGCATCGAGGTTGAAGCGAACTGGGATAAGGTCAAGCGAATATTAGTTGATATCGGAGAAGTGCCTACGGAGGCTGCCCTTTCGGGATTGGTGAAAGACGCTGGGTTTTCCGGAGACACTGCTTCCAAAATGGCGGAATTTCTCAAGAAACTCTATACCTGCTTTGACAATGAAGACGCCCAATATTTGGAAATCAATCCTGTCGTGCAAAATGCTGCCGGTGACTTAGTCGCTCTTGACGCCGTCACACTTCTCGATGGTGATGCCAAATTTAGGCATAAAGATTGGACCTTCCCGTTCGCGGCCGAGTTTGGCCGGGCCTATACCAAGAACGAAGAAGAAGTCATGGCCGTGGATGCCAAGGTGAAAGGGTCCGTGAAGCTCATTGAAATTCCTGGTGGTAATATTGCCATGCTCCCAGCCGGGGGGGGCGCGAGTGTCTACTATTCTGATGCGGTGGTGGCTCGTGGCGGGAAGCTTGCCAATTATGCCGAATATTCCGGTGATCCGCCTGATTGGGCCGTAGAAGTGTTGACTGAGAAAGTCTGCTCACTTCCAGGCATCACCCATATTATTGTGGGCGGCGCCATTGCCAATTTCACCGATGTGTTAAAGACGTTTGGTGGGATCATCAAGGCGTTTCGTAAAGCCAAAGCCGAGGGTAAGCTGGATAATGTCCAAATCTGGGTGCGCCGAGGTGGACCCAATGAAAAACAAGGGTTGGCCGCGATGAAGGCTCTTCAAGGAGAAGGTTTTAATATTCAAGTCTTCGATCGCACCCTACCGTTGACTGACATCGTAGATATGGCGTTGTCCAAATAGGAATGTTGAAAAAGGGCGTCAGCGGCGTTCTCGGCCCTTTGTCGTGCTCACGTACTATGAGTACGCTCCGCGCGCCAAAGCGCCTGCGGCCTTTCCTTCGACAGACTCAGGACAGGACTGAGCGCACCTTTTTGAACATCCCTTTTTGCTCTTGGCGTTTCGTCGGATAGAGGCATGTAAGAAAAAATTATTGAAATTTATCAATTGTTCAACAGGCCCTTTACATGAAGACTATGAGCTGAGGAGAGTTCGATGAGTATTTTGGCAACAAAAGATACCCATGTAGTAATCCAGGGTGGGGTGGCTGGGGTGAACGCGGCCAAACGGATGGCTGAGTTTCGATACATGATAAAACAGCCGATGAACGTCTCGGCCTTTGTCTATCCACCAGATGCCGGCAAAACCAATGAAGTCATCTGTGGGAATCAGACGGTGACCATTCCCATCTATAAAACTGTTGCGAAAGCCACGGCCAAGCATCCTGAGATCAATACCAGTTTGGTCTACGTCGGTGCTGACCGATGCTATGCCAGTGCCAAGGAAGCCCTGGATGATTCGCATATCCAAACGGTCTCGATGATTACCGAAGGCTTGCCGGAAAAGGATGCCAAGCTTCTTGGAAAACATGCCCGTACCCTGAAAAAGACGTTTAACGGTCCTTCCTCGATCGGTGTCATGTCCGCTGGGGAATGTCGCTTGGGTGTGATTGGCGGAGCCTTCGATAATTTAGTGGCGTGTAAATTGTACCGGCCCGGTTCCTTTGGGGTGATCACGAAGTCTGGCGGACTGTCCAACGAAATCATTTGGATTTGTTCGCAGTTTGCAGATGGCATCACGACGGCGATTGGGATTGGTGGCGATTCGTACCCAGGAACGGACTACGTGAGTTATCTTGAAATGTTCGAGAACGATCCGCAAACCAAAGCCGTGATCATTGTCGGCGAAATGGGTGGCGATTTAGAAGAACAAGCCGCCGAATGGTATGGCGCAAAAAAACGTCGGGTCAAACTGCTGGCGGTGGTGTCTGGTTTTTGCCAAGAAAGCCTGCCGAAGGGCATGAAGTTTGGTCATGCTGGTGCTAAAGAGGGGCTTAAAGGAGAAGGCTCTGCCCGAGCAAAAGCGGAGGCATTTAAAAAAGCTGGGGCCGTCGTCCCCGAAACGTTTGGAGCCTTGGGGCCTGCGATTCAAGCCACCTATGATGAACTGGTCAAATCTGGAGAGGTCACACCTATTCCTGAGTTGAGCGAGGCGGAAATGCCGGCCCTGCCACGAAGTGTTGAACAAGGCATGAAGGACGGCGACATTCTGGTGACCCCACTCATTAAGTCTACGATCAGTGATGATCGTGGGGATGAGCCGTATTACCAGGGCTATCCGGCTTCTGAACTCATCAATAAAGGCTATGATATTGCGCATGTGATTGGGCTGTTGTGGGATGGTCGTTTGATATCCAAGCAGGAAGCCGAAATTATTCGCCGCATTATCATTCTTTCGGCTGACCATGGTCCTTGCGTGAGCGCTGCACTGACAACCATTATTGGTGCATGTGCGGGTATTGGACTGTCCCAATCAGTGGCTGCCGGCATGATCATGATTGGCCCGCGTTTTGGTGGTGCAGTGACGGATGCGGGTCGGTACTTCAAGTATGCCATCGATAACAAAATGTCTGTCGATGAGTTCTTAGGATACATGAAGAAAAATATTGGGCCAGTTCCCGGAATTGGGCATCGTGTGAAGAGCCTGCGAAATCCGGACAAGCGAGTGAAGGAATTAGTCGGGTACGTGAAGAGTTTGGGAATTCCTACACCTCATCTCGATTTTGCTCTTGAAGTTGAAAAAGTTACCGCGGCGAAAAAAGATAATCTGATTTTGAACGTGGATGGGACCATGGCGGTGGTCTTGGTCGATATTGGTTTCCCGACCGATAGCCTCAACGGGTTCTTTGTTCTCTCGAGAACAATTGGTTTAATTGGCCATTGGACCGATCAAAAACGGCAGGGCAGCCGGTTGATTCGGTTGTTTAATTACTTGGTGAATTACGCCGTCCCCAGTCGGCGAGAAGTTCCACCACTGAAATAATCATGCTGTTTCTAAAAACATACTCCGAAGCCTGGCGCGCAGCCCTTCGGATTGATGCGGAGAAAACGTTATGTCAATTGATCTTGTAAAAAAATTATACGCGAAAATGCCAGGAATGGTGGAAACGGCTCGGAAAAAATTTGGCCGTGGGTTAACCCTCTCGGAAAAGATCCTGGTCTCTCACGCTGACAATCTTGACACACAAGTCTGGGATCGTGGAATTGCCATGTTGTCGCTTCGACCGGATCGTGTGGCGATGCAAGATGCCACTGCACAAATGGCGATGCTGCAATTTATCCAAGCTGGAAAGAAAAAAGCTGCTGTGCCGAGCACGATTCATTGCGATCACCTGATTCGAGCTGAGATGGGGTCTGAAAAAGATCTCATGATCGCCAATCAGGAAAATCGAGAAGTCTATAACTTCCTCGCCTCTGCAGCCAAAAAATATGGTATCGGGTTCTGGAAACCTGGCGCGGGAATTATCCATCAAGTGGTCCTGGAAAATTATGCCTTTCCTGGTGGCTTGATTATCGGGACCGACTCACATACGCCAAATGGCGGAGGGTTAGCCATGTTAGCTATTGGGGTTGGTGGCGCGGATGCCGGTGAAGTCATGGCCGGATTGCCCTGGGAAGTGCTGCATCCCAAACTCATCGGCGTCAAGCTCACTGGCAAGTTGAATGGTTGGGCCTCGGCCAAAGATGTGATCCTCTATATTTGCGGCTTGCTGACGGTGAAAGGTGGCACGAACAAGATCGTTGAATACTTTGGTCCAGGCGCTGAAACTATTAGCGCAACTGGCAAGGGCACCATTACCAATATGGGTGCGGAACTGGGAGCCACCACGTCGGTCTTTCCGTTTGACCAGAAGATGGTGGACTATCTGAAGATTACCGAACGAGAAGACATCGCTCAATTGGCTGAGGCCAATAAAGAAATGTTGGTGGCTGACCCTGAAGTGTATCAGTCTCCAGAAAAATATTTTGACGAGATTGTGGAAATTGATCTGTCCACGTTGGAGCCGTACGTCGTCGGTCCTCACTCTCCGGACTTGGCCAGACCAGTTTCCAAGTTGGCGGCGGAAGCCAAGGAAAAGGGTTATCCTGTTCAGTTAAAAGCCACCTTGTTGGGAAGCTGCACGAATTCCTCGTATGAGGATATTGGGCGTGCCGCGCATATTGCTCGACAAGGGTTGAAGGCGGGGCTGAAAACCAAAACCCCGTTTTTGATTTCACCAGGATCTGAACGGATTTTCCATACCATGAAGCGCGATGGATTTATGAAGACGTTTGAAGATTTAGGTGCAACCGTGTTGGCGAATGCCTGTGGCCCATGTATCGGGCAATGGAAACGAGCGGATGGTGTGAAAGGAAAAGCCGATTCGATTGTCAGTACCTTCAATCGGAATTTTCCTGGTCGTAATGATGGTATCGCTGAAACACTGTCCTTCCTGGCGAGTCCGGAATTGGTCACGGCGTATGCGCTGACTGGGAATTTAGGGTTTGATCCAATCAATGATACAATTACAACACCAGATGGCAAAGAATTAAAACTCGATCCTCCCCAAGGTGAGGAATTACCAGCTCAAGGGTTTGCCAAGGGTGAAGAAGGGTTTATTCCTCCAGCAGAAAATGGTGAGGGCTTGGAAGTCGATCTGCCTCCGAACAGTGAGCGGCTTCAATTGCTTCAGCCATTTCCCAAATGGGATGGCAAGGATTTCGATAAACTGCCAATGCTCATAAAAACCAAAGGCAAAACCACGACGGATCATATTTCGCCTGCCGGTCCCTGGCTCAAGTTCCGTGGGCATTTGGACAAGATCAGTGACAATATGTTCCTGGGTGCCAACAATGCGTTTACGAGCGAAGCGGGAACAGGGAACAATGTGTTAACCGGAGAATCCGGTCTGACGCTTGCTCAAATCGCACGTGATTATAAAAGCAAAGGGGTTGGGTCGTTTGTGGTCGGTGATGAAAATTATGGTGAAGGCAGCAGCCGGGAACATGCGGCCATGTGCCCACGGTTTCTTGGTGTCAAAGCCGTGTTGACCAAAAGCTTTGCACGCATTCATGAAACCAATCTCAAGAAGCAGGGCATTCTTCCAATGACATTTGCCAACCCTGCGGACTATGATCAGATCGAGCAAGAAGATCGGATCAGTGTAACAGGCCTCAGTGGTTTAACGCCAGGGAAACCAGTATATCTTAGGATTCATAAAAAGGATGGCAAAGAAATCACGATTCAAGCCAATCACAGCATGACCGAACCGCAAACTAAATGGTTTAAAGCAGGTTCGGCCTTAAACGCATTGAATGCATAACCTCTTCTTTCCTCACCCCCTTTGGGGGAGACCTGCCTGCGCGCCGAAGCGCTTCGGCGAAGGCGTGGGACTAGGGTGAGGGGGAAGGCCCAGATAGAGGCGGATATCATGACGACTGATTCATTCGACAAAGACAAAACACTCGATCAGGAAAATGCTCTGCAACCTAAAATGGTGACGGTAGAGATTGATGGGAAAACCCACCAAGTTCCCGCAGGTATCACCTTGATGAAGGCCCTTTGGTATACCGGCAAGGAAGTGATCCGTGGGGCAGGATGTTTGGGCGGGTTTTGTGGGGCCTGCGGAACTTACTATCGGACCAAGGATGATCCGAAAGTCAAAACCTGTTTGGCGTGTTCGCATGCCGTCGAAGATGGCATGTCGTTTTCGTTCGCGCCGGCCTTTCCTGCTCGTAAAGCCACGTATGATTTGACCCAACTCAAAGATCCCAAGCAAGATTTGTTCGAGCTGTATCCCGAAGCGCCCTTGTGTCGGAATTGCAATGCGTGTACCGAAGCCTGTCCGCAAAACATCGATGTGCGGGAGGGTGTCTGGAAAGCCGTCTTTGGTGATTTTAAAGCGGTGTCGGAAACCTTCATGGATTGTGTGATGTGTGGCATGTGTGCGCCGGTGTGTATCGCGGATATTGCGCCTAGCCTTGTTGCTGTCTATGCCAGTCGAGCCTACGGGGTACGGGAAATGGAAAAGCCTCCAGGCCTCTTTGATCGAATTAAAGCCATTGAAGATGGGCAGTACAAAGAAGACTGGGATCGTGTGCTAAAAATGACCGATGATGAATTACAGCAAACCTCAGCCAATATATAATCCTAGGATTTCATGATTTAAGAAATGGACATTCAAGCTCTCCATGACGTTGTCCACACATCCCGTGACGCTCGACGAAAACACACCCTTCCGAAATTTTCTCCTGCCGAACGCGATACGCTCATAAAAAAATATCATCCTGATCATCGTGAGTCGGCGTACCGTCCGATTGTCTTTGGTCCCAATGAAGGGGACCTTACTGTTCGCGAGCTCGCCTCATTGTTGGAAGGGGAAAGTCCCATTCCTGCCGATTTGCCCTTAGAACCCGATCATGCCGTTGATGTCTTGGTGGTTGGAGGCGGAGGTGCGGGTTGTGCCGCAGCGCTTCACGCGCATGCCGAGGGGGCGAAAGTCTTACTTGCCACAAAGTTGCGCCTTGCGGATTCCAATTCCGTGATGGCTCAAGGTGGGATGCAAATCGCGGTGGCTCCGAATGATTCGCCGGTTCAGCATTTCCTCGATACCCTCAAGGGTGGTCATATGAAAAACGACCATGACCTTCTGAAAACGATGGTGGAAGAGGGGCCGTCGATTGCGAAGTGGTTGTTGGGATTAGGTGTCTTGTTTGATCGGGATGCCGACGGCAATCTGCATGTCAAAAAAGGTGGTGGGAGTACCAAGGAACGTCTGCTGACGTGTTCGGATTACACCGGCCTCGAAATTATGCGAGTGCTCAAGGATGAGGTGCTCAACCAAAAGATTCAGATTCTGGAATTTGCCGCAGCTGTGGAATTACTCAGTGACGAGGATGGAGCGTGCACCGGTGCGGTGCTTCAGGATCTGGACAACAAACGTTTCGTGGTTGTTGCGGCGAAGATAGTGATCCTCGCCACCGGTGGAATTGGACGGTTACACATTCAAGGATTTCCCACGAGTAATCATTATGGTGCCACGGGTGATGGTTTGGCATTAGCCTATCGAATCGGTGCTCCACTCGTACAAATCGATACGTTCCAATATCATCCATCGGGTGGTGTGTATCCTGAGCAATTGGTCGGTCAGTTGGTCACTGAGGGCATTCGGTCTGAAGGCGGACATTTGGTCAATGTGAACGGCGACCGGTTCGTGAATGAATTAGATACTCGAGATGTCGTGTCCTCATCGATCATTAGAGAATGTGAAGAAGGCCGTGGCGTGCGAACGGCAACCGGTCGTGTCGGTGTCTGGTTGGATACCCCCTTGTTGGAAGTGGAGCATGGGGAAGGCACGTTGGATAAGCATTTTCCGGCCATGGTGCGCCAATACGAGCGCTATGGCGTTGATATCAGGAAAGATCCGGTGCTGATTTATCCCACCCTCCACTATCAAAATGGGGGCGTGAAAATTGACGTCAATAGTGAAACGCCGGTGAAGGATTTATTTGTGGCTGGTGAAACGTCTGGTGGACTGCACGGACGCAATCGATTGATGGGCAATTCGCTTTTGGATCTTATGGTGTTTGGTAAACGATCGGGTCTCACGGCGGCGGCCCGAGTGAAAAAGGCTACGCAAGGTCAGTTGACGTTGAATCATTTGCAGCGCTTCCGAGCCGAAGCTCAGAAGCACGGAGTCACGGGGCAAATGACGTCACCAATGGTATTGCCTGCGTATACGCGAACACAAAATGCGTAAAGTGTGAAGGCGGAAGATGGAAAAGAAAAGACGGAATAAATTTTTTCCCCCGCATATTCCTCGTCCCTGAGGGGAGACCTGCCTGCGCGAAGCCGCTTCGGCGAAGGCAAGGGTTAGGTGAGGGGTTTCCCCCCAAATCAGAAAATCAAAAAGGAATCTTATGAACATCCACGAATTCCAAGCGAAACAGTTATTTGCTCAATTTGGCATACCTGTTCCTAAAGGCAAAGAAATCAAAAACGCTCGGGCGGCTGAAAAATGGGCTGCAGCTCTTGACACCTCGGTATATGTGGTCAAGGCGCAAATCCATGCGGGTGGGCGAGGCAAAGCGGGTGGCGTGAAAATCACCAAGAATAAAGATGAAGTGCCGGGGTTGGCGCAAGAACTCATTGGAAAAACCTTGGTGACGCATCAAACAGGGCCAAAGGGTAGAAAAGTCCGTCGTCTGCTGATTGAAGAAGGGGCAAGGATAGACAAAGAGTTGTACCTCAGTTTGCTAGTGGACCGAGATACTGGATGCCCCACCTTCATTGCCAGTACCGAAGGTGGAATGGAAATCGAAGAGGTCGCGGAGAAGACCCCAGAAAAAGTGATCAAAGAAACGATTGATCCGGCAGTCGGTTTCCAATCCTACAACGGGCGCAATCTGGCCTTTGCCTTAGGTTTACCGTCCATCGAAAAGGCTATAGTCAATCCGTTTATTCAAATGCTTGGGAATTTGTATCGCCTGTTTTTGGAAAAAGATGCCTCCATGGTGGAGATTAATCCGCTTGTGATTACCACAGATAAAACGCTCATTGCGCTTGATGGCAAAGTGTCCTTCGATGACAACGCGTTGTTTAAACATCCTGATATCCAAGCGTTCCGCGACTTGCACGAAGAAGATCCCCTTGAGATTGAAGCCGAGAAGCACAATCTCAATTATGTGAAATTGGATGGAGATATTGGATGTATGGTCAATGGCGCCGGCCTGGCCATGGCGACCATGGATGTCATCAAGTTAGCAGGTGCCGAGCCCTCCAACTTTTTAGATGTCGGTGGTGGGGCGACCAAAGAAACTGTGGCCGCTGGATTTCGCATTCTCCTCAAGGACAAAAAAGTCAAAGGTATTTTCATTAATATCTTCGGTGGTATCGTTCGGTGCGAACGTATTGCCCATGGCGTCATCGAAGCCTCCAAAGAAGTCGGCATTAAATTGCCAGTTGTTGTCCGACTTCAAGGCACCAATGCCGAAGAAGGCCGGAAGTTGTTGAAGGAGTCCGGTTTAAAGGTCGAAGTCGCAACTGACCTTTGGGAAGCTGCCCAACAGATTGTCGCCATGAAGGGAAAGAAGAAGCGGTGATCGAGTGGCTTCTTGTGTTTACACACCGCCCACTTCAAATAGTGCTCGAAGGATGTGTGTTGTCAATGGTGGAGGTGAGCAAATGAAATACAAAATTGTGCTAAAGGAATCAGAGGAAGGTATGAGTGTTTCGTGTCCTGGCTTGCCTGGCTGTTGGTCTCAAGGGAAAGACGAAGAAGAGGCTATCGCGAATATTCGTGAGGCGATAGGGGATTATCTGGCGGCTGTTTCCGATTCTGTGAAGGGAGAAAACGTTAGAGAAATTGAAGTCCCTGTCTAACCATGCCGAAGATTCCAGGGGTTAATCATCGGAATGCTGTCCGTGCTTTTGAGAAAGCAGGATTTCATATAGTTCGTGAAGGCCGGAAACATATTGTGATATCAGATGGAACACGCTTTTTGACCATCCCACGAAATAACCCAATCAATGCCTTTACAATGGGTGGGATCGTTAAAGATGCCGGGTTAAGCGTTGAGGAATTTCGAAAGCTTCTCTAGCGTTACTTTTTGTAGGGTGGGGACTCCCCACCAGCCGAAATCTCCCTCGCCCCTGAGGGGAGAGGGTAGGGTGAGGGGTTATCTTGTCGGTTCGTTTTTAATTCCCAAAATTGATCTTTAAGTAGTAAATTGAAAAAATTGAAAGGTGAACTGGAATGAGCATCTTAGTGAATAAGTCAACGAGAGTGGTTGTCCAAGGCATTACTGGGAAAGAGGGCTCATTTCATGCGACGCAGTGTAAGGCCTATGGCACGCAAATTGTGGCCGGTGTGACACCTGGAAAAGGTGGGCAAGAAGTAGAAGGCATCCCGGTTTTTAATACCGTCCGTGAAGCTGTCAAAAAGACTGATGCCACGACCTCGTTGATTTTTGTTCCACCGCCCTTTGCGGCTGATGCCATTCTTGAGGCAGCCGATGCGGGAATTTGGTTGGTGATCTGTATTACGGAAGGCATCCCAGTGAACGAAATGGTGCGCGTGAAACGGGCGCTGGAAAGCACCCAAACACGGTTCATCGGCCCCAACTGTCCGGGGATTATTACGGCAGATGAGTGCAAGATTGGCATCATGCCGGGGTTCATTCATAAAAAAGGAAGAGTCGGGGTGATCTCTCGCAGTGGAACCCTCACGTATGAAGCAGTCAATCAACTCACGAATCTTGGCCTTGGCGAAACCACCTGCGTGGGAATTGGTGGCGACCCCATCATTGGAACCGGATACATCGATCTCCTTCAAATGTTTGAAAAAGACAACGAGACCGAAGCCGTGGTGATGATCGGTGAAATCGGTGGCGACGCCGAAGAAAAAGCCGCAGCGTTTATCAAAAAAGAAATGACGAAACCCGTCATTGGGTTTATTGCCGGCATTACTGCGCCTCCAGGCCGCCGCATGGGCCATGCGGGTGCGATCATTACCGGCGGCAAAGGAACAGCTAAAGAAAAAATGGCAGCCCTTGAAGCCGCAGGAGTCAAAGTCGTTCGAAATCCAGCAGAAATTGGGGAAACTGTAAAAGAAGCATTGGGTGGATAATCCTGCCATTCAATAAAAGCCTTCCCTCTATTCGTTTTTAAATTAAATGGGTTCCTTTGTGCCTGCGTGAAGGAACTACAGCCCTTCATCCTTCTCTCCTCATTTCTGAGCCTAGAAACCTCTCTTGCACTCGCCTATTTAGGCGTTTAGACTCCAAACAAAATTTCGATGAACCATGTTCGAAATTGAAGGTCATGGCAAAAGAATATGTAGACAAATTGTCGGCTTTCATAGAAAAGCCCACCTCTGATTATTCTGAAAATTTCAATCTTGAATGCAAGCACTTCTTTGGTGGCGCTGCACTGTATGCGGGTGAAAGAATCTGTAAAACGTTAACCCCAGTTGGTTTGGCCATGAAACTTCCAGAGGATACCAAAGAAAGGCTGTTAAAAAATAAGAAGGTTGTTCCGCTGAGATACTTTCCAAAAGGTCCAATAAAAAAAGGGTATGTTCTGTTTCCCTGTGGGATAGAAGGGGGAGAAAAGCTGATTCAAAAATACGTGAAAGAAAGTATCGAGTATGTGCTTACACTGCCAAATCCTAAAGGAAGGGCCTGAAGAGATGAATTCGTAAATGGCCAAGCCTATGAACACGATCCATATTGCCCTTGCAACGAATGACATAGAGGAAACGGTGAAGGAGTACAGCCGGTGCCTTGGCTGTGACCCATGCGTCGTGCTTCCAAACCAATATGCGCTATGGCGTACCGATTCTATAAATATGTCCGTATGACAAGACGCTACTTGCAAGCCTGGAGAGCTGCGTCATCTAGGATGGGAAGATGCAGAATCGGAGAAAATGTCATCAGAAAAAGATGTCAATGGTATTGTGTGGGAACACTTCTCTGCGGAGCAGCAAGCTGATGAAATAGAAGAAGCGTGGCCTGGAACAGGATATATTCCTCAATAGTTTTTGCAAAAAGTGAATCAATCGTAATATTCAGCAAGCTGAATGTTTACGATGAAAGGGATGATCGACTATGTCTTTATTGATTGGTGAGAATTCCGTTGTCAGCATGCATTATAAGCTCACTGACAATGATGGAAAGGTGGTGGATAGCTCAGAGGGCTCCAAGCCATTGGTGTACTTACACGGGGCGGGGAATATCGTGCCCGGCTTGGAAAAGGCGCTGGTTGGGAAAGGAGAGGGAGATTCTCTGAAGGTGAGGGTTGAGCCTGCTGAGGGCTATGGGGAGACTAACCCAGATGGCATCAAAACCATCGAACGAGCGGCGTTTGAGGGGGTCGAGTCTGTTGAAGAAGGGATGACGTTTGAGGCAAAAGCGCCGGACGGCACCCCGCAAAGTATTGTGGTGAAGAAAGTGGATGGTGATCAAGTCACCATTGATACCAATCATCCCCTAGCCGGTGTCGTGCTGAATTTTGATATTCAAATTATCAGTGTGCGGGAATCGACGGAAGAAGAACGCACCCACGGTCATGCGCACTAGCATTGTGTATAAATAAATGGATAAATCTGTTGGTGAGATTATTTCATAGTGGCGAGAGTGGCAAGGTTGATGGGAATCAGTCAGCAAAAGATTTGACTACGATCTTTACTTCTGTGGAAAAACAGGCCAGGGCGATCCTTAGAAAATAAGTCAATACTTTCGAGTAGACAGGAGCCTCCCGAAACAGAAGGTCGAAGTTTGTGTTCTCTGTATCCGCCTGTTTTCACGGCGGTGCCACACTATCTCGACCATGTCTCCGTTGATCTCCTGTCCCTCACAGAACCGGACAAGCAGCTTTCCCACATCCGGCTCTTCATTCAGACATTCGGCAGCGGGCTGAACGGGTTC
>JADFRB010000332.1:2098-3031 GCA_022561525.1 Nitrospinota bacterium | reverse complement strand
TTGTTGATCGGCATCTGTCGGATTGACCCCACGACTTTTTCTTCGGTACTTTTCCAATTGACCCAAAAGGCCCTTTTACATTCCTATTCACTTCACAGGTTACTTAAGATGGAATTCAATAGAACCAGGGTTGCAAGATTCCAAGAGCAAGACTGTTCGCTTACTCTGAGAGAGGCGGTTGATGAGTATTACACCATAAATTCTCATCTATTTTCACGACCAGATCCCAAAACACCGTGGACCCACCTTCTCGTTCACCACGATATCGGACACGTCTTCTTTGGAGTGAATACGAGTATATTAGATGAAGCAGCCGGTGATATCTGGACTCTTATGGGCACGGATATGACATTTAGGGAGTACGCGGCGTACGTGAATACTCCTGAGGGGAAAAAGCTTGTTAAAGAAATTGGCCCGTGGCTCATCATTAAAAGCCTCATTTATTCACCGCCCCTTTAAGATTCCCCAGCTTGGCCAGCCCGACTCCCAGATTCCAATGCGTATTGGCATACTCGGGCCAATGCTGTTGGGCTTGTCGAAATTCTTGGATGGCTGAATCCAATTCATCGGTGAGATAGAAATCGATGCCAAGAATGAGATGACCTTGGGCGGTTTGTGTTTCACCTATCTGACGGTCGAAGCCAATACTTTGTGCTAAAGCATGGTGTGAAAAGATTACGGGAAAAATGCAGCTAATGAGTATGCCGGTGATAAAAAGATGCAGCTTAGGCATAGAGCCTCCAAATGCAATACAGGGACTGTCTCGTGAGCGCGAAAGGTATCCAAGATACGCAAGGACCTCTTACACGATACCATTTGGACTGGATGAATTTGAAATGAAGGCTGAGAATGGCTCAGGCGAATGTCCTTGTGAACACCATTAACGATTTTCACGTGGTGACGACTCTTCGTGAGTATGCCGAACAGGTGAGA
>JADFRB010000332.1:0-2088 GCA_022561525.1 Nitrospinota bacterium | reverse complement strand
GAATTTCCGTGCAGCGCGAGGGCCAACTTTTGGCCCCGCGCACACGATGAACACATTTTGTGAGAGTCTAATGCCCCGAGTGTTTATGATGTCTTGTGGGTGGGGTGTTCGACCAAGAAATCACCAATGGCCAAGTAATCCAGATTTCCCTGGAGGAAGGCGCGAATGCCGTCATGTGGGGTGTTCACAATAGGCTCCTCGTGCATATTGAAGCTGGTATTGATGACCGAAGGCACACCGCTGAGCTGAAAATACTCTTTGAGGATGCGATAGTAGCTGGGATTGCCTTCTTCCTTGACCAGTTGGGGCCGGGCCGTTCCGTCGACGTGGACAGCAGCAGGGCATGTTTGTTTCATGAAGTCCGTGCAATTAAATGTCAGGGTCATGAACTGTGATGTGTACTCGGCACCCTCCATATTGTAATAGCACCTGTTTCGTTCTTCATACAGCGTGACGGGTGCAAAGGGCATAAATTCCGTTCGTCCGAGACGCTGATTTAACCACTGATTGACTTCCGGCTCTGACGCGCGATACAAAATTGATCGGTTGCCCAACGCCCGCGGGCCATATTCCATCCGCCCATTAAAACGCGCGACGACTTTCCCTTCATGAATAAGTTTGGCCACGGTCGGCTCAATGGGTTGGAGGTGTTGATACTCCAAGCCAGCCGCTTGTAATTCCTTCGTAATGTCCTCGTCGGAATAGTCGGGGCCAAAGTAGACGGTTTGAAAGGGGACGCGCTTCTTGAGGTTTTGGCGACAGGCAAGGAATGCGGCACCGGTTCCGCATCCGCCGTCTCCCATGTTGGGGTCCACGAAGATATGGTTGACTCCTGGGATCTCGAAAATCCGTTGGTTCAGTTTGACATTGGCAATGACGCCTCCGGCTAGGACGACAGTGTCGATTTCCGTCTGCTCCACATAGTGGTGAATGTATGCCGTCGCGACGATTTCGAGCACATGCTGATATGCGGCAGCTACGTCGATCTTGGGGAACAGATTGGAGAGGTATCGGGAAAAGTAAATATTGTTGCTTTCGATGATTCGGAAATTGCCAGGCTCTTGGTAAAAGCGGCTTAAGACCAAATCCACGAGAATTTTTGGGTCGCCATATGCCGCGAGGCCGACAATCTTTCCTTCGTGACGTGAGGGTTTAAATCCCAGTGAAGAGGTGACGCTCTCGTAAAAGGTGCCCAAGGAATGGGGATACTCAAGCCCATGGATGCGGCGGATTTTGGTGCCGTCTCCAATGCAGACGGAGCCGGCTAGGCCGGATCCATAGCCATCGAGCGTGATGATGAGCGCCTTTTGAAATCCACTGGCAAAAAAGGCACCGGCCGAATGAGAGAGGTGGTGATCGTATCGGCGGAGTTTTGCTTTGAGGCCCAACCCTTCGAGATTCTCTTCCAGATCTTCTTGCCATTCCTTGTGATAGGTCATGGCGTCTCGTTTCCAGGCGCGAGAGGAGCGTTTGGCAATATTTCTCGACAGCACGCCCTCGGGCCCCACGAGTTTATACAGCATGCGATGGACTAAGGATTTTTCCAACTTTTCATTGGGGTTGGGGAGTCCCGGCACCACCGGGCGATTGGTGGGGACGTTCGCTAGCGCCGCATCGATCTGCCGTTGAATCCCATCAACTGGGGCTTCATCCAGAAAGGCGGTTTCGTCTTTGAGGTTTCTGGTGAACAGTTGCGTTTCTTTTTTCCAATCGGAAAAGGGGTAGGCGACAAGATCAATATCGGCTATGGACATGCCGGTATAGCGGAGGCCGGCTTGTAAGGCTTCTGACGGAAATCCGCTTTGTAGTTTGTTGCGTGTAAACCGTTCTTCACCCGCTGCAAACAGGACCTTCCCATCCTTCATCAAGGTGACGGTTGAGTCTTTATCCAAGGGTGAAATGCCTAAGATAATCATTGCCCCTCCACTAGGTGTTGAGTAGTTCCTGTTTCAACCGCAGTGGAGTGCTTGCGACTCCCTGCATCTCTCCAAAAAAGAAATCGAAAAAACATCGAAGGCGTCCAAGAAAATCATCAAGATCAGTTTTTGATCGGACATACGGCGTATGTCCGGGTTCCATCGATGGGCT
>JADFRB010000331.1 GCA_022561525.1 Nitrospinota bacterium | reverse complement strand
TCCCCAAAGGGGCGAGGGAGCATTGAGATGTCCGTTCGCCCTGAGCGCCACGAGTCGAAGGGATCAAGAGTTTCTCACTTCCGTTTTTGGAGTTAAGGACCTGAGAGAAAATAACTTGAACAATTTCGCGCCAAGATTTGGGTTGGATTTGGACGGAACGATTGAGAAAACCCCGAGGCATAGCACAGCTATGTTGAGGGTTTTTCGATTGAGGCCCGTTCAAAGATGGCCCGAAGATTGGATGCGAAATTGTTCAAGTTATTTTCTCTCAGGTCCTAAGGCGATTTGACTTTTACTCGGCCTGTGATACTCACCGTGATGGCCTTTTCTCCCGCCTGATTGGCAAGGATGATGGTTCCTAGACTCGAAGCGGTTCCTCTGGGATGAAAAATTGGATTTCGATTGGAGCGAACCGTTACGCCAGCATAGTCCTCTTGAATCGATCGATTTTCAACCATCTCGCCTGGATCCGCTTTCCCGTTATTATTGTCATCATCCAAGATGTCGTAATGGTGCTCATCCTGGAAGAATACACGGAATTCATTGCCCTGACTCACGGCTTGCATCCTGGCGGCTAGAAGATCGGCCCGAACCTGTCGAACCGCACCATTGAGTTGATAGTAAGGGATTTGCGTGGAAAGCCATGACCCACCGATAAGGCTCACCACTCCGAGAATACCGAAAACGATCAACAACTCGGTGAGTGAAAAACCTTGCTGGTTTGGAAAATGAGAGCGGCGGGGAAGCATGTTCATGATCAATTTCGCTGGCAGATGTTTCTACCACATGGTCTTGATATACCACTGCACCAGGTCGGCATGAAAGAACAACGCCACCAGCGCTCCAAACACGAGAAACGGCCCAAAGGGAATGTATTGCCCTCGTTCCATCACTTTGAACACAAGCAGTCCGATTCCCACAACTGCCCCAAATACCGAGGCCATCATGAGCGTCAACAACACCGGTTGCCAACCCAAAAAGGCTCCAATCATGGCCAACAATTTAATATCCCCACCCCCTAAGCCTTCTTTCCCGAATAGATAGGGACTCAGAATGGCGAGCATCCAGAGAATCCCTCCACCCAGAAGAACCCCGATGGTGGCATTGACCATCCCAATGGGAAGCACCGTTGCCGCAGCAAGTAAGCCAATGACGATGCCAGGCAGAGAGATCACATCGGGAATAATGAGATGATCCACATCAATCCAGGCTACGACGAGGAGCGCTGAGAAAAAGAGGGCATACACCCCCGCAGCCAGCGTATACCCAAATGTGGCGGCAACGCCAACATATCCCAGGCCATTCATCAGTTCGATGACGGGATAACGAATGGAAATTGAGGTCTGGCAATGTCGGCACCGACGACCGAGCCACAGGTAACTCAGGAGAGGGATATTATCGAACCAGGCAATGGGCGCATGACAGGCCGGACATTGAGATCGAGGCGAGATGACAGACTGACCGGCAGGCACTCGATACACACACACATTGAGGAAACTCCCCACCACCAAACCAACCGGAAAAGACCACACATAGAACCACCAGGAATCTATCATATCTGCATCTTGTGATAGGCAGAAAATCCGCTACTATGGGGTGAATTACGTACCTAAGGGACTTTACTTTCAAACAAATAGGCTGCTAGTATTACCTACATAATTCATCTTGAGGAAAAGTGCGGTGATCCATGACTACGCAAACCAAAACAAAAAAGCGAGACGTCCTTCCCTTTAAACGAAAAAAACGCCCTGAAGCCTTAACCGAGCGTGAGCAGGAAATTCTGCAATTGATTTGGTCAGGACTGAAGAATAAAGAGATTGCTCTGAGTCTGAAAATCAGCGTAAAAACCGTTGAGGCCCATCGGGCGAATATGATGAAAAAAGTACGGGTATCGAATGCCGCCCAACTCCTCAATGCGGCAATTCAAGAAGGCCTCATTCAAGTTCGATAAGGTCTGCTTTCCCTTCCTTCCTACGCTGCCGCACCGCCTCAAACACGACGACTGCTACACTTGCCGACACATTGAGCGATTCAACCTGGCCATGCATAGGAATCTTCGCGTGATTCTCACATTTCTGAAGCACTCCCGGCCGAACGCCTTTTCCCTCACCGCCAAATACTAGCAGAATAGGGCCATTCATCTCCACTTTATCATAAGATTGGTCAGCACCTGGATGGAAAGCCACAGCCAAAATACCGTCAGCCTGTAATCGCTTGATAAGTTTCCCAATGTTCGAACATCGGGCCACGGACATATGCTCCAGAGCACCAGCCGATGTACGAGCGACAGTGGACGTCAAACCAACCGAACGCCGGTCCGGAATAAATATCCCATGAACACCCGCGGCCTCAGCGATTCGAATGATCGCACCGAGATTTTGGGGATCTTCGACTCCGTCCAACGCCAGGAGCAGTGGGGTTTCTTGCAATCTCGACACCCGAGAAAGGATATCTTCTTCGGTATCGTAAGATTTCGCAGCCACCAACCCGACCACACCTTGATGATTCTCGCCCCGTAAAACAAATCGATCGAGATGCTGCCGTGGTTCAATTGCAAGCGGAATCCCTTGAGACTTGGCTAATTGAATGATTTTAGAGAACTGCCGATCTCGATGCGTAAGCAGAATCTTCACAAAACTTCGGGTCTTCGCCCGAAGCGCTTCTGTCACCGCATGGATGCCACAGATCCGTTCTCCAGGATCACCGCTTCCATCGCGTGGTCCCGTCCGGACGGTCTTCGAGGATAATTCCTTGGGACGCCAGGTCTTGCCTGATTTGGTCTGCGGCTGCGAAGTCTTTCCCGAGTCGCGCTTGGGCCCTTTGCTGAATCTGCTCTTGTATCCACTCATCCATCAATTCCTTCTGTTCATCCTGCCTTGTCCCAGACGCACCGCTAAACTCCAAAGGACGGGACACCCATTCATGCGGAATTGATGTCCCGAACGATACTATGGGACGGAAGGCCCGCGATGCAGGCCACCATGTTCGACCTCACCGAGCGCAAGCGCGCGGAGATTGCCTTGAAGGAGAGCGAGAAACGATTTCG
>JADFRB010000330.1 GCA_022561525.1 Nitrospinota bacterium | reverse complement strand
AAGAGGCAAAGAGAGGCGAAGAGAAGCAAACGTGAAAAATGATTTCGTGCAGTAAAGACGAGGGGATTGCTTGTGGTATCAACCACTTGAGCAACCCCCGTTCATTGTCTTCCCAAGCCGTTGGTCGGGAGTTCGAATCTCCTCACCCGCTCCAATAAAACCCTTTTCCAAAGTTGAAAGTTTAAACAAATCCTTTCCAGGAAAATAAAAGAATTATTTTCTTGAAAAATAAATCGTTTCTTTGTATTCATTTTGGTAGAGTGGGTGGAAATATATGGTAATCCAAATCTAGACTCTATTTCTTGGAGAACTGACAATAAAGCGTAGCGTGCCCTTATTAACGACCCAGGGAAAGACGGTCCATTTCACATCAAAAGGAGGTATACCATGGGAGACAAAGGCGGAAAAAAGGATAAAGACAAAAGTAAAAAACAGAAAGCCAGTAAACAGGAAAAAAAGAAGCAGGGGAAATAGCCGAGGAGTTTTCCTAGGCGGAAGTTGTGGGCTTCGCCTATGCGAAGCCCATAATTCTTGAGGCACTCCAACGGTATTGTCAACTTCCACCAAACGGAATTTTGTAATTGTGTCAAAAAGGGGTCAAATATATTTATTAATAAATATATTTACTCTATTCCCATTTACTCAAGCGGATGTTCGAGATCGACATGGTCTCCTGTCCCCACTTTAGTGGCCCATTAATGCCCACTTGCCGCCATTGAGTATCCCGCCGTGCTGGCTAGGATTCTTGCCCCTCCTGGGCTTGCCCAACCGAGCTCCATCCCGTTCATCGGCCCGGACTTGCGAGTTTTTTTACACGACCTGATGCCACCCTGGACTCCGGTTCAGTTCTTGAGCTGACAATCTCTTTTGGTCTTTTCACCCCCTATAGTGTCACTATCCTGGCCCACATGAGGTGGTGAGGATCTTCTCGCTGGCTGTCCCCACTCATTTGAGACCGCTGGTTGGTGTAATTGACACCCCGCTGTCTCTTCGGTACGTTTCCGATTGACCAAAAGCAGCGTTTAAATTTCCTATACCCTGGAAAGAATATCTTTTAACTTTGGAGGTCATATATGGCATCCCCTAACATCCCATTCATTCCCCCTCAAAAGATAATGTACATTGTTATTCTTGTTGTCGTGATTTTTTTAGGGATGAGTGCTTTTGAAACTGTTGAGAAAGGTACATACCAGATCAGGCAGTTTCCCATAACGGGAACCTTGTCGGTCAAGATGGACCCTGGAATGTGGTGCCAATGCTTTGGCAGTGTGCAGACCTGGCCAGTATCAACAACTTTTGATTTTACCAAAGATCATATCATTCCCACACGTTTTAACGATGGTTCCCAGTCTACAGTGCTTGGGACGGTGCGTGTGTATATGCCTAAATCTGAGGAGAAGGCCTTGGAGATCATCACCAAACATGGATTCCGTTCTATAAATTCCGTTATGGAGCAGTTGGTGTACCCACATTTGGGAAGGGTGTTGCGCTTGACGGGGAATCTCATGTCTGCCAAGGAATCTTTCGACGAAAAGAGGGCGGATTTTGATTCCATGGCTTTCGACCAATTGCTCCATGGGGTGTATAAGACCAGCACCGAGGATATGCAAATCACTGATCCGATAACAGGTAAGATAACAATGAAACACTTTAAGGAGATCCTGCGTGATGAAAATAACAATCTCCGGCGGGAGGGGAACCCTATGGAGGGTACTGGCATTTCTTTCGATGCCTTTAGAATTACCGCCATCAAATATCCTCAAGTGGTTGAAAGTCAAATTGAGGCCCAACGAAAAGCCATAATGGAGGTTGAAACGGCTCGCGCCAATGCTAAAAAAGCAGAGCAGGATGCCAAGACCATTGAGATGAAGGGTAAGGCCGATGTCATGCAATCCAAATATGAAAAAGAGCAAGAGAAGGTCAAGGCCATTGTAGAAGCCCAGCAACAGAAAGAGGTGGCTGAACTGCATGCAGCCAAAGAGCTTGCGGTGGCAAAATTGATGAAAATGGCGGCCAAGGAGGAGAAACAAAGGCAGATTCTCTTAGGGCAGGGGGAGTCTGAGAGGAAAAAACTTGTGATGAAGGCCGACGGTGCTTTGGCTCAAAAACTGGAGGCTTGGAAGGAGGTAAATAAGTACTACGCCACCGCCATGAAGGATTACAAGGGTCAATGGGTTCCGAATGTGGTAATGGCTGGGGGGCAACAAGGGCAAAATATTAATGCTGCCCAGAGTCTCCTTGATTTGTTTATGGTCAAGACGGCTAGAGATTTGAGTCTGGATATGACAATACCTTCAGGGAAATGAGGAAATAATGCCCAGTGATTATGGGAAATAGGCTTGGGAATAGGAATTTAAGGGCCTTATTGGCTGGACAGAAAAGTACCAAAGAAGTCGTCGGGGGGCATTCTGTGGGCTTCACAGTCTGAAATGAGGGAGTTCACCCTTCGAGAAGGGCCTGACCAGCTCTTGTGCCAAGGATCAGGCCAAGCATTTCGATCCATAAACCAAAAAAGTGGGCAGATTTATTTTCTGGGGCTCAGGGCGCCAACCGCTTCGGTGACTTGTCCTCCTTCTCCTCTGGTTCCTGCCACATTGGCAGGCCATCGGGGACGTGGACTGTGGAGGTTGGGAAGGCGATCTGAGCCCCATGGGATTCGATGATCTTCAGGATCCGCAGTAAGACATCTTGCTTGACAATATGGTAGTAGACCCATTCCTTGGTTTTGGTGAAGGTGTAAATAAAAAAGTCCAGGGACGAGGGTGCGAAGGTGTTAAAGCTGACCATCAGGGTCCGATCGGCATTGATCTCAGGGTGGTCGCGCAGCATCTTTTCCACATCCCGCACGATCTCAGTCATCTTGCTCGCGTCATCGTAGCGTATGCCGATCGTTTCGTAGATCCGGCGGTTGGGCATCCTCGATGGGTTTTCAACGGCAATGGTGGCAAAGGTGGAATTGGGAATAAATAAGGGGCGTAGCTGGAAAGTGCGGATTCGAGTAAGACGCCAGCCGATATGTTCCACCGTACCTTCGATATCTCGATCCGGAGATCGGATCC
>JADFRB010000329.1 GCA_022561525.1 Nitrospinota bacterium | reverse complement strand
TTCTCGGGCTTGTGGCGTGCTCACGTACTCCGTGTACGCTTCGCGTGCCAAAAGCCCTGCGGCCTTGCTGGACGGCCTTTTTGAACATTCCCCGTTTTCGCTGAATAGCACCACTATTCGCCTCACACGATCGAAACATCTGACTCAAACCCGCACCTCCTCGTGACGATCGCTAATCTCGGACTGGCTCCTAGTGGTTAATTGATGAAACATGGGTAATCTTGATTCGCAAGGCAAGATTGTCTGAGAATCCATTCGGAAACCTCACTCGCCTCGCTTTTTCGACACCTGCCGTCTTTCCTACTACAATTGGGTTCTCTCGTCCCAAGGATCGCAATGGAATCTTGTTTCTCCAACGATCAAGAGAATCTTGAGGCACCCATGAAATTTGATTTTGTCTTTTTTGCCGATATGGTTGTTCTCCTGCATTTGGGCTTTGTGCTGTTTGTGATGTTGGGTGGACTTTTTGTTTTACAATGGAAATGGGTCATGTGGGTCCACCTTCCTGCTGCGGTGTGGGGAGCCCTGATCGAATTCACAGGATGGATTTGTCCGCTGACACCACTAGAAAATTGGCTCCGGGAGGCAGGAGGGGAGCAAGGGTACCAATCTGATTTTATTGAACACTATGTTATGCCTCTTCTTTATCCAACCGGTTTGACTCGTGAGATCCAGATCTTCCTCGGGGTATTGGTGATTCTGTTGAACGTGGGAATCTATGCTTTGGTGTTTCACCGTCATAAAAAAACTCCATAAGATCGCTGGTTAAGATTGAAAGGTTTTAAAGGGAATTGAAGGCAGGTCTTGCATTGACATATTTTTCTAACCAGCATGCTTCGTTGAATATCCAGGAGCCTGTCCGAGATTCGCGACCGTGACGAGGGGGGGTTGAGTCAGATGTTTCGATCGTCGGAAGATCTGGCCACATCCAGCCCACCCACAGTAGATCCGCCTAGTCTTTGACAAACTCCTAAGACAACTCGTATCAGGGTACACCGCGAGTGACTATTATTTTTTTAAAAATTCAATCCCTAGGCAGTTCTTTAATCGCGTCCATTTTTTCTGGATAAAACACAACATAATCTTTGATCTGCGCCACAGAGTCGATTGGGGCTTCATAGGTCCAGACTGCATTCTCTGCGGTCTTCCCATTCACACTCACGGAAAAATAGGAGGCGTCGCCTTTAAAGGGACAATGAGTGGAATGATCAGTCCGTTGTAGGTAGGACATTTGCACATCTTCACGTGGAATGTAATTGGCCGGTGGAAGCGGACCCTCCTTCAGGACCAATGCACTTTGCGTATCGGCAAGGACAGTCCCGTTAAACGTCACCGTAATTCGATTCGGATTCTTTTCAATAGTAATCGCGTGGGCATGACCAGGTGCACTCATGAGGATGACTCCCTTCGTTCATCATACAAGACCATGTGAGCTGACATTATTTCATTATTCATTTTTCAATGCCCCCATTGTCACCAATCTTCAAACATTCCTCAAGGGATAAAACCTTCTCGACCCATGAATCACAAAGCAGAGTCTGACCTTGCAAGAACAACAGGCCAAAAACATCAAGGAACCGGTAAAATGAAGTTAGGGGTCGGCTTGGACAAACCTGACATTCGATCAGCATGTGATTGAGGAATACCAGTTGATCTTTTGGATTGAGCTAGGTATTTGTCCAATGAGAAGCGATCAGAAACATTCATTAATTCGAGTCTGACCCCATAAATTTTATTTTTGACCCAAGAAGTTGGCTTGCACGGATCACGATGCCGTCTTCATCGCACTAAACCTAAATTTCTTGGGGTGACTCGGGATCGCAGGGTAAAGGTTCGGTGTCCTTCATTTTTGGGATACTGGGGATCGGCATGTTCTGTTTGTGCAGTGAGTGCTACTTCTATCATACGAATGTTTGTCGAATCGGTTGTTGGAGCACCACCCTGGTCGAAATATTGTAGGGCAAGGGACTGGATATGTTCAGCCAGGGGTTGTCGCCCGCCTCGACCGACTTTCCGTCTGAGGGTCAAGGTTGAGGCATCATAAAGAAACACGATCGATTCATTCGAATCCGTGAGAAGCCCGTTCCCATTAAGGTCTGATTTGATCTGAAGTTCCGTTGGGTGGTAGGCCACCCCGGAAAAATCATTCGAGTCACTCCCATCTCGATTCACCCCCATTGGATCATACCCAGCCATTCGAATCTCGCGAGTCATAAGATCCATGGCCGCACGAGCATTTTGTTGCATGGCCATGACATCCTCTTGAAGGATTCGCTGCTTCACTTGCACCAAGTGCACGCTATACACTGCCGCAACGGTGGCCAATCCCATGACCAACGCTACCATGAGTTCGGTTAACGTCACCCCGCGTTGATCAAGCCTAGAAACGGCAGTTGGGCGCAAAACAGCCGTGTAAGATATTGGTGTGCATGGTGAAATAAAAAATTTCGAGGTCACCTCGGTGGTGATTCGACATTTTTTTATTTTGCCAGGTGCACCAAGAGCTTGCGCGGACTTGTGTGATCCAACTGCCATTTCTAGGCTAAACAGTGTGCCCCAATGATCGGCCATGGTTATTCGGCCAGGATGGTGGACAGTGAAACGGCGTGACGATCGTCGGCCCACGAAACCATCACCGTGACGGTTTGCAGGCCGATAGTCGGATTGTTGGGATCAATCGTTAAAACTCGTTTATAGAGAGGAAAGTCTGGCAAGGATTCATACGGTTCGTCTACTTCTACCCTACTGACGATATCCGGGTTGTACCCGGTCAGCTTCACATCTTCGAGTTTTTCTTGCGCTAATACCGTGGCCGTGGTGAGACGTTTGGCCGTGGCGGCTCCTTTCAATGACACCGTGGCCAACCCGGAAAGCGCGAGGAGCGCCATGAACACCAGGCCCATGGCAATGATGACTTCCACAAGGGTTAAGCCTTGCTGGTTGCGCATCTCTCGTCTCTTCAATTGGGTAGGCCACTTTATGTCGCCGTCATTCGTATCCACCTAAGACTACCCCTCACCCCAACCCTCTCCCCAAAGGGGCGAGGGAGCATTGAGATGT
>JADFRB010000328.1 GCA_022561525.1 Nitrospinota bacterium | reverse complement strand
CCAGTTGCATTTTTGGTGGAATTGGGACCTATTCCATGGCCCGCCGCAGGTCATGAGGACCGTGTTTGAGGGGTGAACAGCCTGCTCAGGCGTGGCAGGAATGGCGAGATTTCTCCCAAGGGTCGAAATGACAAGAGGCGGAAGTGGTAAGGAGCAAGTCTGGTTGGATGAACAACTAGAAGGCTTCCTTCTGTCATTTCGAGTGCAAGGAGAAATCTCTTGGCCCGAAAGAACGTGACCCGGGCGGGAATGGGGGAGAGTTCTCCCAAGGGTCAAAATGACAATGGACGAGGGGTGATACGGGCGGAGTGTAATAGGGTTTCGCCTTACTCCACCAAAATTGGGATTGATCCGTTATCCCGTCGGTAGTGGCGGCCTGCTGGCCGCATCCCCCATTCCTAGTTTGGTTTCATGAAAGTCAATAGAGCCTGTTGCTCTGGTCAGAGGGTCTTGTTATTCTTGCTCGCTCATGGGTTTTTCATATTACGTGACTAATTCCATGGGGAGCGGAGTGAAGAGGAGGAAGGTATGATTGTAGGAGATGTTATGTCTACGGGTGTCGTCACCGCCAAAGCTACAGACACGGTCCGTTCGGTGGTAGGCAAAATGTTGAGCCGACATTGTGGGACGATTCCCGTCGTTGATAATGAAGGTAAACTGCTGGGCTTAGTAGCTGTTCGGGACGTCATGATCCCATTATATCCTAATTATGGGGATTATATTCACGACAATGTTCATAGTCGAGATTTCGAAGAAATGGAAGAGGGCTATCCGGAAGTCATGAAGAAACCTGTTGGTGATATCATGACCAAGAATCCCTTGACAGTTGCTCCACACGATCCCATCCTCCAAGCGGCATCCTATATGGGTCTGAAACACTTTCGCCGAATTCCTGTCGAAGAAAACGGCAAATTAGTGGGAATGATTAGTTTGGGAGATGTGAATCGTGGGCTCTTTTTCTCCCAAGGCCATAATACCTAAATAAAACAGTAAAAGACGTGAAAGGAAAGCAGAGGATTTTCTTGCCGATGAGAAAGGCTCCGGGGATACATTCCATAGAGGTATTGTCTGGAGGAATATGTCAGTCCTTTGGTTCTGGACAACGAGTTAACTCCACAACGAATAGTGGACATGTAGAGTGTTGAAGGTAAGGGGTGATCCCACTTTCTTCTTTTCTGTGTCCTTGACAAAGACCCGGAGTTCTGGTCAGGTTCGTTGTTAATTATTCAATACCAGTACCTGCTTTATTCGTCATCCACAGAACTACTTACCCTTCCGTAAGTCATAAGAAACATACGTACAGACGGTAAGCTGAGTTTCATCTTCAATTTAGAGGAGAGCTATGATTTGGCGGTGGCTTGGTCTCAGTAAAGATTCCTATCGTCCGGAAAAAGATATTGGTCCCTATTTCAATTACCGGTTAGCCGTTCGTCTCGAACTCACGCAGCGACCTGGCGTGTTTGCCATCGTGGCCAATCTCATGGCTGAAGAAGGCGCAAGTATCGGGGCCGTGGATATGGTGTCGGCCACCAAAACCAAGGTGGTGAGAGACATCACGCTGGATACCAAAAGTGAAGAGCATGCGCAGCGAGTGCTTGACCGGCTTGGCAAACTTCCTGACGTCAAAGTGCTTTCCGCGTCGGACCGGATTTTCATGTTACACCTTGGTGGAAAAATACAAATGGGCAGCAAGTTTCAAATTACCACCCGGAACACGCTCTCCATGGCCTACACCCCTGGTGTCGGTCGCGTGGCGCAAGCTATCGCCAAAGATCCCTCATTGGCGTATCGCTTCACGATTAAAAGTAATTGCGTCGCCGTCGTGACCGATGGTTCAGCTATTTTAGGACTCGGGGATCTTGGGTCTGCAGCCGCGCTTCCGGTAATGGAGGGGAAAGTGATGCTGTTTCAACAGTTCGCGGGAATCGATGCGTGGCCCATTTGCCTCAGTACGCGGGACCCTGATGAGATTATTCAGACCATTACCAACATTGCTTCAGGTTTTGGGGGCATCAATCTCGAAGACATCAGCGCCCCTCGGTGTTTTGAAATTGAACGACGGTTGCAGGCCACTCTTGATATTCCCGTGATGCATGATGATCAACATGGTACCGCTGTCGTGATTTTGGCGGCGTTACGAAACGCGTTAAAAGTCACCAACCGTCAGCTCGATCAGACCAAGGTGGTGGTCAACGGCTTGGGTGCTGCAGGTACGGCGTGTTGCCAGTTGTTAATTTCCGCCGGTGTGGGGCAGATCACGGGATGCGACATCAAAGGGTTGGTTTTGGACGAACGCATGGATGTTCTTCGATCGACACATGATCATCTCACCAACTTCATTCACTACGATCAGCCAACCGGGACGTTGCAAGATGCCTTGAAAGATGCAGATGTGTTTATTGGGCTTTCCACCGGAAACATTCTGAAGTCTGACGATTTGAATCCTATGGCGCCTGATGCCATTGTCTTTGCCCTTTCCAATCCTGAGCCAGAAATTTCGCCAGAAGCCGCATCAAAAAAATGCCGCATTTATGCGAGTGGACGATCGGATTATCCGAACCAAAGCAATAACCTTCTTGCCTTTCCCGGACTTTTCCGTGGAGCATTGGATGTGCAGGCCAAAGAAATCAACAAGGCCATGAAATTGGCCGCGGCTGAAGCATTGGCGAACGTGATTTCCGATGATGCGCTCAATGAAGATTATATTATTCCAAGCGTCTTTGATAAAAAGGTGGTCCCTGCCATCGCCAAAGCCGTTGCCAATGCCGCGCAGGAAACGGGCATGGCTCGCCGCGTTCCCAAACATGAGGAGATTCTAGAGTAAGACCAAAGGGGGATTTGTGAAACGGGGGTAAGATAATTCTTCTCCTTATTTTTTCATTCTAAAAGGAGCATGCTACTCAACCTAGAAACGGCAGTTGGATCACAAAAGTCCGCGCAAGCTCTTGATGCACCTAGGAGCCTGTCCCAGATTAGACAGATCTACTGCGGGTGCGCTGGATTTGGCCAGATCTTCCGATCCTTTTCGTTAAATAGTCCAAACTATTCGCCTCAAACGATCGAAACAGCTGACTCAAAC
>JADFRB010000327.1 GCA_022561525.1 Nitrospinota bacterium | reverse complement strand
CGCCAGGTCCAGCTTGGCCCGGTCGAGGTAAACGGTGCTGGGGATGAGGTGAAAATAGGGTGTCGGCGTCGTTGCCGTTCATGCTCCCACCGTCACGGCGAAGGCCATTTGGGGAGCCAAGGTGACCTGAAGTTGGGTTGGTTGGGAATTCACGGTGCAGGCCCAGTCTGCGGCCGAAGTTGTACAACCCACAAGGGTGCCATCGGAGATCAGGTCGGAACTGGCTGGCCCGATTGGGAGGGACAAAATCAGGTGGTCCGCATCCAAGCCTATCTGACTCAACTGGTTCTCCATCCCTTGATTGACTAAACACATGGTCAAGGTCCGCGTGCTATTGATAACTACGGACTCGGGCAGCAGGAATCCTTCCAACTGCATTTTCACCGGGGGAACAGCGTGTGTTCCTGAAACCTGGAAAAAGGATAACAACACAAGGAGACATGTCCCTACTATCGAACGGCGCATGATCCCGCTCCTTTCTTCATCATGGTGTTGTTACGCGTGGCCCGTTGGTCGGACAGCAACGCGAGACCCCTTTCGGTGAACACTTGGAAGTTGTCCGGAACATGGAACCCAAAATGGGTTTTCTTTTTATCCCCGAACTCTGCATCCGCCCAATTGCCCTTCGTCTTGTTCGCGGGCTCTGTGGCCGGCGGCACCCATATTTCATTGGCGTGCCCCACCGAGACGAAGGGACACAACACCCACACGCACACATTCACCATCAGGGTGAATACCGGGATGCGAGTCGATTGACGGTTGATTGATGCCTGCATGGGATGCCCTCCTCTTGAATGGTATGAAAACCACTATGTCATGAAGAACACGTTGACCGGGTGAACATAAAAAATGCCTTCCCAGACCACAGTGGTCCAAGAAGGCATAACGAGCCCTTCGAATATTGACAGACAAAGATGTGTTGGTCCGGAAGTCGGCCTGCCCCGGGTCCATGTGGATGCTCCCCTCGCGTGCCTGACTCAGTGCCCTCGATTGTTAAAGTGCTGCTCTGAACAAAAAAACACTGGCCTGCGTCTGACACAACACTGCCCTTGAGGGCGTCTCAGTCCCCAAAGGCCATCCATAAAGGGGTTGTCGATTCGCTGATGGTGATGGAGGTGATCCTCTCCTTGGACTTACCATCCCATCGCCGTTCGGCAATTGGTCGTAAAGTGTATATTAGGTTGAGTCCAGAATAAAATCTGGTGAATTGGCTAGGAAAATCCCCCAGAACATTATGTCCGTATCTGCACAAACTAATGACCCTTGCTGTTAGGGATAAGAATCCCCAAAAAAGAAAGTCACCTTGGTGGTGATGAGACAGTTTTCTGTTTTACAAGGTGCGCCAAGAGCTTGCGGGGGCGTTGTGATCCAACTGTGGTTTCTTGGTTAAACCTACTGCTACGCGGCTGGCTCGTCGGGAGGTGGATCAGCAGGATGCGGGCCGCTTCGATACAAGCGGATTTCTACTTTTTCTAGCGTGGCGAGGCCATCGGGTATGGCCTCGTCGATAATCGGCAGGAAGGATTCGATCTTGTCTTTGGTATCGACAATTTCGATCAAGATAGGAAGGTCATCGGTTAAGCGCAGAATTTTAGTGGTATGTAAATGACTGCGCGCACCAAAGCCTTCGATTCCGCGAAACGCGGTGGCTCCGGCCAGCCGTTGTTCTCTGGCTTGCTGAATGATCCATTGATACAGTGGTAAATGCCCATGCTTATCCCGTTCACCGATAAAAATTCTGAGTAGATATCCATCCCTGGGGAGAAGCATCAATCACACCACACGGCCAAGCATATCACCGAGCCATACCGCGAGTAGGCCAAAGAACACGTGCAAGGATACATTGCCCATCGCCCGAAAGACTTCGGCATCTCGAATCAGCGCGAGCGTTTCATAGCCAAACGTGGAAAAGGTTGTAAACCCACCAAGCAGCCCGATCATCAAAAAAAGACGAAGTTCCGGACCGATGATCTGCCTCGTCTCGGCCACACCATTCAACACGCCAATACACAAACATCCAACCACATTCACGACGAAGGTGCCAAACGGAAATTCCGACAACGGCATCAGCCGATGCACAAAACCGGATAGGAGAAACCGAAATACCGATCCAATAAACCCGCCAATTCCAACTATAAAAATTTGCGATGCCATCAGCGTGTGTGGGAAGGCCTTTTTGGCGAACGACTGCCATCAATTTTCCAAAAGGCAATTCCGCCCAACAGACCAGCCATATTGGAAATGAGCGTGACATTCTCAGGCAATTCCAAGGTAACCTTCCTGGCGTTGCCGCCACCAATATACAACCGATCATAATTAAATAACGCTTCGAGAGATTGGATGGCAAACTCGAGACGTGTGTTCCATTTCTTTTTGCCAATTTTCTTCAGTACAACATCCCCCAGTTCTTGCTCATAGGTCTTGGTACTTCGAAACGGATGATGCGCAATTTCCAAATTCGGCACGAGTCGTCCATCCACAAACAACGCCGACCCAAAGCCTGTCCCCAACGTAACCACGAGCTCCACCCCCTCGCCGCGAATCGCGCCAAACCCCTGTACGTCGGCATCGTTGGCCGCTCGAACCGGCTTTCCTAACCGCTGTTGCAGGTGGTGGACCAGATCAAACCCTTTCCAGGATGGATCAAGATTCGGCGCCGTCGAGGTCACGCCTTTACGGATGACCCCTGGGAACCCAACGGACACGCGATCACACGCACCTTGGCCCTTAGCCAATTCGTCAATGGTATCCAAAATGGCCTGAGGGGTCGCAGGCCTTGGAGTTTTGATCCGCCCACGCTCGGTGATGGGATGGCCTGTATCGTCTAACACAATGGCCTTGACTCCGGTCCCACCGATATCAATCGCCAAAGTTCGCACTACCCACTTTTTGGGTCCCTCACTTTTCTTTGCCTTCTTCATACTGCCTCCTATCCCTTATCGAAAGCCAACCCATGAATCGGCAACCAACCTCATCATTTATCCTAGGAGCCTGTCCCAGATTAGATGAATCTATTGCGGATATGCTGGGTATGGCCAGATCTTCCGATCCTTTTCGGGGAATGTTGAAAAAGGCAGCCAGC
>JADFRB010000326.1 GCA_022561525.1 Nitrospinota bacterium | reverse complement strand
GTTTGGTCTGCCCTTCAGGGCCATCCCAGCCGATGATGACAAATTTCATAGGGATTGGGGTCCTCTTTGTTGCACGAAATCGCTAGCCATTTTTGGTTCATTGACCTGAGAAGAAAATCCAATGGAGAAAGGGACTCTCGCGGTTATTGGGTGCCTTCTGGAATAGCTTGTCATTCCGAAAAACCTGTGGTGATTTCGTGCCACCAATCAATTTTGTCTTCACCCAATTTCCAGCACAAATAGACAATTCGCCCGTCTAGTAAATAGGGAAAATCACAAAGTCCTAATTCCAGGTCTTTGACAATGACACCCATTTCTTGAATGTTTCCAAGATTTTCGTGCATGTTTTCGAGAGCCGTTACATAGCGCGGTCCGACAACACTGCCTCCGCCATATTCCGCTTTGGCACAGGCCTTTTTAATTTCGTCTTTGGTGTGAATGAGGATCGATCGACCATCTTTGGCTTTGGAGAGAAAGCTTTCGAGTTTGGGAAGGAGAGCCGTCGCCTCGGCCAGTGTGAAAAGGCGATCATCCGAAGTATCTTCGTCGTGTTGTGCCATGGGGAACCCTACAATTTATCAAAAGGCCTTTTTGGACAGTGCGTCAATCTTTCTTTCCTTTATCATAACCGGTTCTGCCTCGCAAATAGCGTTTTGTAGATGGCTGAATGCCCAAAAGTCCTTTGAAACAATAGCTTGGGCTTACCAAGGTTCTCATGATTCCCATGAAAGCTAGGCGTGTTGTGGGGTTAATGGGGCAGATGAGAGCGTTTGACAAGAACTGACAGAATCTCTACTAAAGTTCCATGAACGAATGTCCGAAAGAAACTATTGACAATATGGAGAGTCATGGTATACAAAATATTTGTACCTTCCACTTACTCACAAGGAATTCACCTTCTCCCTACATGACTTTCCATTTCTGCTAAAGCCCATTCTCGTTCTAAACGTTTATAGCCACTGAACATTTCGTTACTTTATGATTATTGCTTTACATTTTCATTCGCATACTCGTCTATAGATGAAGGAATTGAGGAGCTCAAGGTATTAGATTGACTGACTCAACACTACATGCGTGTTCTTTACCTGCTGGGATTGTCTGACTTCATACCTTACAAGACTCCGTATTCAATGTATCTGTCATCCATATCAGTAACAAAATGTTCATTAGTCCCCCCCCAAAATACCGCGAATTGAGATCGTGGATATCCATTCACCACAAATTGGACCTTTCTGTGGATATGAAGAAGAAAAGGACAGAGAGAACCCATCGTAGGATCCAAACCAGGACAGCATTGACGATACTATCCTACCCATTTAATACCCACCCCAGGAGAAGGACATGCACCTCGCTGAATTAAAACAGAAAAACATTGGTGATCTCGCCGAACTCGCTCGCACCTTGAAGGTTGATGGAGCAGCGAATTTGCGCAAACAGGAACTTATTTTTGCCATACTCCAAGGCCAGTCAGAGAAGAATGGCGTGATTTTTGGAGAAGGAGTGTTGGAAACCTTGTCAGATGGGTTTGGGTTTCTTCGTGCGCCGGATTCAAATTATTTGCCGGGGCCGGACGATATTTATATCTCCCCTTCGCAAATCCGTCGATTTAGTCTTCGGACCGGCGACATTGTGTCGGGCCAAATTCGGCCACCAAAAGACGGGGAGCGCTACTTCGCGTTACTCAAGGTTGAGAAAATCAATTATGACGAACCGGAAATGCAGCGAGACAAGATCCTCTTTGATAACCTGACCCCACTCTATCCTGACCAACGAATTGAGTTAGAGTTTGATCCGGAAGAGTACTGTACGCGAATAATGGACCTCACGACGCCAATTGGGATGGGGCAACGCGGACTGATTGTCGCCGCACCGCGAACAGGAAAGACCATGCTGCTTCAAGCCATTGCCCGCGCGATATTGACCAATCATCCGGACATGGTGCTGATTGTCCTGTTGATTGATGAGCGGCCCGAAGAAGTCACGGATTGGCAACGGCAGGTGAAAAAAGCCGAAGTCATCAGCTCGACGTTTGATGAGCCGGCCCAACGTCATGCGCAAGTGGCAGAAATTGTCATGGAAAAAGCCAAACGATTGGTGGAGCACCAACGGGATGTGGTCATTCTTCTGGATAGCATTACACGCTTGGCCCGAGCCTATAACTCGATTGCCCCGCCGAGTGGGAAGGTGTTGTCCGGAGGTCTTGATTCAAACGCCTTGCAACGCCCCAAACGATTCTTCGGCGCCGCCCGGAATATTGAATTTGGCGGGAGTCTCACCATTATGGCCACGGCCTTGGTGGACACCGGGAGCCGGATGGATGATGTAATTTTTGAGGAGTTTAAAGGTACTGGTAATATGGAAGTCCACCTCGATCGTCGGTTGGCCGACAAGCGAATCTTCCCAGCCATTGACATTAGTCTATCCGGTACCAGGAAAGAAGAGCTGCTGGTTGATCGTGATCGATTAAACAAGATGTGGATTTTGCGAAAGGTTCTGAGCCCGCTTGGGACCATGGAGGCCATGGAGTTTCTCATGGACAAAATGGCAGGCACCAAGACCAATCAGGAATTTTTACAGTCGATGAATCGCTAATAATTTTTGACAGGCTCCTAGAAACATCCTGCCAGTTTTGCCAACCACCCGTCATTCATGGTACACATACTGGGTACACTCCAAAGTGTGACGTTTGTGAAGGACTCGCGCGAGAATAACTTTCCCTGTTTGGGTGCTGAGGCACCTGTCTGGCAAGGCGCGAGGACTGCGCATACTCTTCGTATGGAAAGGTCGAGCAACGCCGCCAGACGGGAGGGATCGACGCACAAACAGGGGAAGTTATTTTTGCGCGAGCCCTAAAGGAGACTTTGGTCATGAAAGCAGGGATTCATCCAGATTACCGCGAGGCGACCGTGAGTTGTGCATGTGGTGCGAAATTTCAAACTCGTTCTACGGTCGGAAACCTCAAGCTCGATATTTGCTCCAGTTGCCACCCCTTCTTTACCGGAACCCAAAAAATTGTAGATGCGGAAGGGCGTGTGGAGCGGTTCAGGAAAAGATACGCGAAAAAAGCCAAGGCTTAGGAGCCTGTC
>JADFRB010000325.1 GCA_022561525.1 Nitrospinota bacterium | reverse complement strand
CATTGGCATTCCAAGCTCGACGGCGGGAGGCCCATCCTTCACGATTCACTTGTTCGGTTCGGGAAAGCGTGAGCGCATCCGCGGGAACATCTTTAGTCACTGTCGATCCTGCAGCAATCACGGCCCCTTCCCCTATCGTCACGGGCGCGACTAGTTGAGAATCGCTTCCAATAAACACCCCATCTTCAATGACTGTTCGTTCCTTTCGGAAGCCATCGTAGTTACAGGTAATGGTCCCGGCTCCAATATTGACGTGTTTCCCAATGGTCGCATCTCCCAGATAGGCCAAATGATTGGCTTTGGAACCCTCGCCGAGTTCGACATTTTTCAACTCGACAAAGTTTCCGACTTTGGCCTTCGTCCGAACGACAGCGCCTGGCCGAAGACGGGCAAACGGGCCGATGGTTGCGCCTGCTTCTACTACGGCTCCATCCAGGATCGAACTATCTTCAATGACGACTCCATCCCCAACCACACTATTTGTCAGCCGAGAATTCGAGCGAACCACGGTTTCAGAGCCAATCTTGGTGGTTCCCTCGATGGTCACACCCGGATACAGCACCGTATCTTGCCCGATTTCGACACTGTCGGCGATGAATGTGGTGTTTGGATCGAGCATGGTCACCCCGGCCAGCAACCATCGCGACCGAATCCGCTGACGCATCACCTGTTCGACAAATGCCAAATGTTCCCGGCTATTCACACCGAAGCACTCGGCAGAATCTGCTGTTTTCATTCCACCCACACGTAATCCTTTTGCCACGGCCAATCCAATGATGTCCGTAAGGTAGTATTCCCCTTGGGCATTATTGGGTTTCAGCATATCCAGGGCTTTAAACAGAAACGCGCTTTGTACCACGTAGGTGCCAACGTTCACTTCTTGATTGGCTTTTTCCTCTGAAGAGGCATCTTTTTCTTCCACCACTCTCACGACTTGCCCGGTGGGCCGACGCATCACTCGCCCATATCCTTGTGGATTGTCCAATTCCGTGGTCAAGATCGTCACGACAGCTTGCGTGTGCTGATGTTGGGCGATAAGCTGTTCAACCGTGGCTTGGGTGAGCAGAGGCGTGTCGCCATTGAGGATGAGGCATATTTCTGAAACAGGTTTCGCTTTAGGCATGAGCACTGATTTGGCTTGCTGTACGGCATGGCCAGTGCCCAGTTGTTTGGCTTGCACGACGATATCCAGGGGTTCGAGGGCTTTCTTTTCTTGATCGAGAAAGGCTTTGACCTGCTCACCTTGATGGCCCACAACGACCACCACATGTCCATCGGACATGCGACGAGCCAATGAGGTCATATACCAGACCATTGGCCGCCCCGCGACGGGATGCAGAACTTTCGCTGTTTTGGACCGCATACGCTTCCCTAAGCCTGCGGCCATGACAATAGCTGAGATTCGTTTCATGGGTTTTTGGGTGTCCGAGGTAGTCATGCAAAAGATCGGTTGCTGACTAACCAGTCTTAACCTCCACATTCCCTTCTCGGAATGGGGTTCCTTCTTTCGGATCGATTGTCGTAACGCCCATGGATTTCCCCGAGGAATAGAGCCCGCCGGACACGATAAGTTTCATGGCTTCTTCCACACTCATATCCACTGACTGGACTTCCCGTTCCGGCACCAGTAAAAAATACCCTGATGTCGGATTCGGCGAAGTGGGCACATACACGTGGACAAGGGGTTCGGGTACTAAGGTCTGCACCTCCTCACGAGTTTCTCCGGTGACAAAGGCCAAGACGTAATTGTCATCTTTGGGAAATTGTATCATCACGACTTTATTGTATTTCTCGCGTTGTTTGAAGGAGAGAATGTCCATCATGGACTTCAGCGTGGCATAAATCCCGCGGACGATCGGAACGCGGTCGAGAAATTCTTCCCAGCGTTTGTACAGACGGCCTCCAAGGAAATTCGTGGCCATCATACCAGCCAGAAAAATGAGAATGACGAGCGTGAGAATTCCCAAGCCAGGAACGTAATAGTCTTCTGTCACGATGTCGGACAACATATTGCCTAAAATGCTATCCACCGCGACAAAGAGCGTCTTGAGGACCAGGATGGTTCCCCAAATCGGGGTGATCACCAACAGACCTGTTAAAAAATACCGTTTGAATGTAACTCTGGACATAGGTGATTAAGAGATTCTTCGCTCCGCTCAGAATGACAACTGGTGCAGTTTTTGCTTTGCGTAAAACCAGCTTTGTCCTTGGATTGGCTGATTCACCCATCGGTAATCCCGTGGTGTTCTGCCTTGGACAACATAAGCCTGTGAGTATGTTGGCATGTTACAAGTAAGCGCTCATTGCTTCAACCCCTTTTCTTGCGAATTTCAACAACTTAGCTTACGATGCCGAGCGTGGCCACACGGGTGAATACGGAACGGACATCGAAGAAATCACCCAACCGACACCGCGGTGTGTTTATTACGTTTGAAGGGATTGAAGGAAGCGGAAAATCGACACAATGCCGGGGTTTAGCTGAATATTTGAAAGACTCGGGATTCTGGGTGGTTGAAACACGAGAACCTGGTGGCACCCCGGTTGCTGAACACATTAGGGACATTTTCCTTCAGACCCAGACCAACCCCATAGATTCGCTCACGCCTGAAACTGAAGCCTCGCTGGTGTTTGCCGCTCGTAGCCAGCATGTGGCTTCCCTGCTGCTTCCCGCGTTACACCAAGGCGCCGTGGTGCTATGCGACCGATTTTCCGACTCAACTTTGGCGTATCAAGGATATGGCCGGGGCTTGAATATCAGCAACTTGCAACGCTTTAATCGCTTTGTCACTCAAGGATTGACTCCGGATATGACGTTTGTGTTTGATCTTCCCGTACACCAGGGACTGGCTCGGCGACGACACGACCTCAACCAAAACCGCATCGACAAGGAAGTCTTGGCATTTCATTCGCGCGTGAGGAAAGGGTTTTTACAGCTTGCGCAGGAACATCCCCGGCGAATGACCATCATCAATGCACGTCGTTCGGAAGAGGCCATTGCCAAACAGATGCGGGTATTGGTAGAGCCGATTCTCCAGCGACGGTTTCGGGGCAAACAAATTTCAAGATCTCAATAGTTTGAAAGGCAATCCCCGGACAAAATTAC
>JADFRB010000324.1 GCA_022561525.1 Nitrospinota bacterium | reverse complement strand
AAAATCGCGCCCAGATTTGGGTCGGATTTGGACGTAACGATTGAGAAAAAATCGAGGCATAGCACCGCTATGTTGAGGTTTTTTCGATTGAGGCGCGTTCAAAGATGGCCCGAAGATGGGATGCGATTTTGTCCAAGTTATTGTTTCATAGGCCCTAAGTAAGGAGACTCACAGGCGTGGATTGGGATAGCAGGTTATTTTATGAAATCAATGGCTGGGCCGGGGAATCCGCGATGTTGGATTGGTTCATGCTGGAATGTTCCAATGCCGGAAATTTTGTGATGCTGGCATTGGCGTACCTGGGCTATCGAACCTGGGTAAATTGGAAACAAGGGATTGTGGCAGCACCGGTATTGGGGATGGCCATTGGCATAAGTGATTTCATTGGGCTGCAGCTGAAGAATTTTTTTGCGCGGCCACGACCCTGTCAGGTGTTTTTAAATATGCAGGAGCTCGTGGGTTGTGGTGGGTCGTTTAGCATGCCTTCAAATCATGCCATGAACTCGGCAACGGCTGCCGCATTTTTGTGGGTGGTGTTTCCATCATGCAGATGGGTCGTCGGTACGATGATGATGCTTGTGGGATTGTCCCGAATCTATCTTGGAGCTCATTACCCAACAGATGTCTTAGCCGGGTGGGGGCTGGGTGGCATGGTGGGGATGACTCTAGGCTACGCCGTGATTCGATCAAAATGGTTTCAGGAAGAATCACGGACTGTGTGAAAATGCGTTGAACAGCCTTGTGCCTTTCACGTGATTTAAACTCGAAATCCGAATATCGAAATCCGAAACAAATTCCAATGACCAAATATCAAATTACAAAAACACTGGGAGACGTCCGAAAAAACATGGTGTCCTGTTTCAAATATTCGAATTTGGCATTTCGAATTTGTTTCGGATTTCGATATTCGAGTTTCGGATTTGTGTTATTTTAGTGCGAATGCGCGTGGTCTGAATCCGGGGAAGCCGAACGGGGGGGAAGTTGATTCAGATCGCAATGCTGGCTGTTGTCCTGGGCACATTCGGTTTCCAGTTGAATGGTCAAATGGTGAATACCAAATTCCGATGCGACCTGTGACCGAATCGTCGAGAGCATTTCATCTTTAAGGTGCGTACTGTCTTGGTTCACCATGACATGGCATGTGAGCATCACGAGACGTGGTTCCACCGCCCAAATATGCAGGTCATGAACATTGTCCACTCCTTCAATTTGCTCGATGGCGTCAACCACATGCGTGGTTTTTATTCCGGGCGGGGTTGATTCCAACAGAACCTCAAGCGACTCACGAAAAATCGGCCACGCACCCTTCACGATCACCCCGATAATGAGGAGACTGATCAGCGGATCCAACCAAGTCCATCCTCCCAACAGAATGCCTACTCCGCACAACACCACCCCCAGCGATACCCACGCATCCGCCAGCATATGCAAAAAGGCGCCACGAATATTTATGTCGTCTTTTGCTCCTGCTTGAAGCAACAATGCCACAGCCAGGTTCGCAATGAAGGTTACGAGGGCAATGGTGATGATCCAGCCTCCGGGAACATCGACTGGGGTAAAAAATCGACTCAGGGCCAAGTACCCAAGGAAGGCTGCTGTCAGCAGCAACACAAACCCGTTGACAAAGGCCGCGAGGATCCCTGCTCGGTGATACCCAAAGGTACGTTCTTCAGTCGCAGGCTTAGCCGCGAGCACATGAGCGTACAGGGCGAGAAAAAGAGCCCCTTGGTCAATGAGGTTATGTCCGGCATCGCTCATCAACCCAATGCTGTTGATCAGGTAGCCACCGGTGAATTCCGCGACAATAATCACGGCATTGATGGCCAGCCCCCAATACAACCGATGGGTGAGGGCCTGATTGGACAAGGGAGACGACTCCATTTTAAAAGTGTCGCATGAACGGGGTCTTCGAGCAAGCAAAGGAGGGTGGGGAACTATGAGGGGACAGTTCCATTCGATGTCCAATTTCAACCCCAGAATAATTGCGGGGTTTCGCACCCGCGCGACGAGGTTCCTTCGGCGTTGGCTCAGGACAAGCTCTTTGGTTTCGGCCAAAAGACCCAAAACCATTTCTGCCCGTGCGCGGCCCCCCGCCTCCGCCCCGAATCAAGATGGCTGCCCACCTCGCTTCGCTAAGACAGTGCTCGCCAGAGTGGTCGATTCGGTGCTGCGGCTCCGCCGCGCCCTACGCGTTTTAAAAATGGTCAAAATACAGTCGCCTTCGACGGTAACCCTGTCACTTCTGCTAGTCCCACAGACTTGGGAATCCCGTATTTTTTCTGCAGATCTTGATCTGAAGTTCTGAAAGGGACGGTCACTCACTCATTTGAATGAGTTGGGCTTTGGGTGTGACTGTGTTAATGGCGTTTGGGGAGGGGTTGGCCGGCCCAGCCGAGGTTTGAAGCAAAGCCTTGGCCATATTGATCGTAGAGCTGAAAGAATTGAAAGGCTTTGCAATCGGTGAGGACTTCTTTCACTTCGTGCATATACCGATCGTAGGAATAGTGAAATTCGACACCTTGGCCACCGACCATGATGACTTTTTGGTTGACAGTATCGATGTAACTTTCCTGATGAAACACGTATCGATAGTACGGGCTTTCCGGACCGCCTATATGCTTGAGAAACATGGCCCAGGTCGGGGCTTTGTCTGCGGAAAGTCTTTCGGCAATGCTCACGCCTTTACTTTTGCCGAATTGATCAAAGAAATCGCTAAACATCGTATCGACCCAATTATGTTCTTCAGTGAGGTGGTGAATGGCGTGTTTAAAAGGCGCCACCGTATGCATTTCCCATCGTGACCCAGGCGCCCAGTGAAAGATGACGCCGTTCGTTGGACCATCCCATTCAGTGCCCCCCACCTGTTCGACTTGATGCTCGATAATTTTATTGGCCCACACCCAATAGAGGAAGTCGATGAATCGTGGGTCCTTGTGCGAAATGGTGAGTTGCGTGCTATGAAGAGGTGCGTTCGGGTTATAGGAAGTGCGAACGTTGGCGCACCGTTTTTCCCACTGTGCATCGGTCCAGGCATAGGAACTGATGGGAAAGGCGTGGCCCGCCTGACCGGTAAAAATGGAAGCGAAAAGGAAAGCCGCTGTGAACATTGT
>JADFRB010000323.1 GCA_022561525.1 Nitrospinota bacterium | reverse complement strand
GACCTATGCCTTTTTGCAGAATGGGAGACAGGTTCCCACTGGCAATTTCTCCGATTTCGTTCCCGTTGGCGACTAGCTTCATGCCATGTCGCGGGACAGCTTTCGTCAGCAATTCAAAGGCCACCAAACGTTTGGAGACACCATGTTCCATCTGGCGTTTCAATACTTCATCCCCAATAAACGGGCCTTTATCCCATGAAACCAGCCACTCGGCTCCTGCTTCTATCGGGGTGATCTCTTCGGTTAAATCATTGCCATAGAGAAAGTAGCCCATATCCAAGCGCAGCAGGTCTCGTGCCCCTAGGCCTGTAGGTTTCAATCCGTGGACCTTACCGATAGCCATCAATTTTTCCCATATTCCTAACGCCTGGTTTGCGGGAATGTACAATTCATATCCACGTTCGCCAGTGTATCCTGTCCTTGCAATCAAACATGGTGATCCAAACAATTTCATTTCCGCGCATTGTCGAGGCTTGAGGCCTTCAATGTCGGAACCCAGTTCTTGTCGAAGGATGGTAGATGCGGCAGGGCCTTGTAAGGCCAGCTGTGCCAGGTGATTTGATTGATTGTCAATCTGGACATTTTCTGTTGTGGGATCGCACTGTTGCTGCAACCAATCCAAAATCTTTTCTCGATTCGATCCATTGACACACAAGAGAAACTTTTCCGGTGCGAGCCGATAGACAAAAATATCATCCTTCACTCCACCCTCGGAGTTGCAGATCATAGAATATTGCGAATTGAAGGGACTGATTGTATTGACATCATTGGTCGTCACTCGCTGAAGGTAGGAAACCGCATCGGCCCCATCCACCTGAATGCGGCCCATGTGGCTGACATCAAAGAGTCCGGCTGTGGTGCGAACGGCTTGATATTCATCCAGCACACCTGAATATTGAAGCGGCATGGCCCACCCCGCAAAATCCACAATCTTACCGCCATGCGCCACATGCGCCTCATACAGTGGAGTGTGCTTCATGATTTTGGTTATCGGTTATAAGTAATTTGAAATGGAGGAAAACATGATAGGCATTGTGAGAAGAAATCGTTATACGTGATGCGTGAAGGGTAAAGAAAAGACAATCCCTAATCTTACGTTTCACGCTTCACGGATCACGCATTACGTTTATTAACGTTTAACGCAAGTCGAGCAATTCAACGTCGAAGATCAAGGTTGCGTTGGGAGGAATCATCCGTCCGGCCCCACGTGCGCCATATCCAAGATGCGGAGGGATGATCAGCTTGCGTTTGGAACCAATGTTCATCCCAACCACCCCTTCATCCCATCCCTTAATGACTCGCCCTGCGCCGAGACGAAATGAGAAGGGTTGGCCGCGATCAACGGAGCTATCGAATTTGGTTCCATCTTTCAACCAGCCTGTATAGTGGACAGAAGCGGTTTCCCCCACATGGGCTTCCCGGCCCGAGCCTTTGACGAGATCCAGGTACTGAAGGCCTGACGAGGTCACCGTCGGTTTTTCTTCTTCTGCCAGAACCGGCGAGAGAAATGCTCCCAACGATAATCCGAAGACTATACCAACCAGAATACCCCAGTTCACCACATGTTTGTACATGTTTACTTTTCCTCCCTCAATATTGAATCCACGAAATTTGTCCGTTTTACATTTCCAAACTTATTTCTCGGCGAACATGGCGATACTGGCGGTATATCCATGAAGAAAATTTTTCCCGCCAACGGGCCCAATTTCCCCTGACGCAAAGAACCCGGCAATGGGAAGACCCTCAGCGCGTTTTTGCAGCGCGCGCACATCATGATGCGGTTCGGCAAAAAATTGTCGCCCTCGACCATTGCAGGTAAACAGAAGGGCCCCTTTGGGTGTTTTGTTGGGGAATTCGACTTGATCTTTGGCGAGCAACAGGTTCAATTCTTCACTCGCGGCCTTGGGATCCCGCAAATGAAATTGCACCGTCTGCCCCTCCTCCACCAGATCAGAAATGGCCACGCCCCCTGAACGCTGATCCCCACCGATAACACCTCGAATGAGGAAATCTCCTTGATCCAGTCGTTCGCGTTGTTCATCAAAGGCAATGCCGACCTGCAAGGATCTCGCGGCTTGCCGACCCCTATCGGCGCCTAATTTATCTAAGGTAGCTTGTAACCGTTGCAGGGCCGGGGCCCCACCTAATTCGTAAATGATGTTGCGTTCCGCTTTCGTGACTACGTATCGTTCACCAATGGGTTTGCACCCTTGCGACACCAGGGTACGAACGGACACCGGCCCCCAGAGCGCCACGCCAGTCATCCCCTCGGTCACAATTGTACCATTGTACACCATTCGATTTTCGCCTAAGTCAGATCCGCCGCTCGCCACCCCACCAATGGCGGGAGCTCCCGGGCAATATTGTTCGATTTCTGAAAACACGGATTCAATCGGAGTGGAAAACGGGTCGGCGAACAAGAGAAACGTAGGACGTTCCGTGGTTGAATTCAAGGCTGTGGGCCACCCATCCATGGTGACCGGGCTATCATCCTCGGAAAACGTCAGATGCATGGGAAGCATGCGAACATCGGGCAAACTCGCAGCCCATACGGTCACCACGGAATTTCCTTCGAATTCCTCAGTTGGACTAATCACCCCTACGCCCATACACCCTAACATTACTTCGGGATCCAACGCGTCCCAGAGAAGCCGCACTAACTCTTCTGCACGGTCCCCATAGTGGACCGAAAAAAAGACAAACACGAGATCAACCTTTTCTGAACCCAAGGCTTCTTTCACCGCCTTCGACAATACCGATGCGACTTTCTCAACTTCAGAATCTCGTGAAACAGCAACGTGAATTTTCATAACCCCTCTTCCATTATTTTTATAAAATGGAGTCTAGCAACGCGTGAAAGGCTTTGTCTATAAGGCAAAAACCAACTATGACAAACAGTGATGAAATTGTACGCCGAAAGTTGACAGGCTGAAAATTTCTGTACCTGGACCATCAATTCCGCAGGTAATTCATGAGAAATGGGGAACAAGGATGCGTGGATTACGCATAGACGAAAAACGTGAGGACCGTTTCCTGTGAGCTTAGGGCTCGTGCAAGAATAACTTCCCCTGTTTGGGCATCGATCCATCCCGTCTGGCAGCATTGCTCGTCCTTTCCAT
>JADFRB010000322.1 GCA_022561525.1 Nitrospinota bacterium | reverse complement strand
CCAAACAGGGGAAATTATTCTTGCGCGAGCCCTTCCTCCCAGGTGAGTCTGGTGTGCCCAATTGCTCATTGGTCTTTATTCTTTCTCGATGGCCTTGTTAAAGAATTTTGAATAGGTCGTGGGAAGGCGGAATCTCTCAGATTTATGGAATAACTTGGCGTAAGGACTTTAAAGCAACTAACCAATTTAACCGATTAAACACCAATAGCAGTGTTACGGGGCGATGACAAGATTGTCCTGTGCCCGAAGTGCAAATTTCGACGAAGTCGTTGTCTAGGCAAGGGGTACATTGCTGCCGATGGCTTACCACAGGAAAACCTCGATAGATGATATTTCGATGACCAAGATATGGGTGAATGGATGGTGAACGTGTCCAACAAAGAATCGGGCCAACAGTCTTCGATGGTTCTTGAAAATATTGCGAACAACCGGTCGGTTCCCGGCGTGGTATCGTTAACGGGAGCGATGTGTCTGTTGTTTATGAATGCAGAGGCAGAAGCGTTGTGTCATCAGGTAGTGAAAGGGCAAGGAGAGTCCGGCAATGGTAGCTCGGGCAATGAGGCGCTTCCACAAGAAATTCATGAATTGTGCGCCGCGCTTCAACAGGAAATGGAAGCTGCCACCGGTTCACCGAATGGCGAGGAGATCCAATTGCGCCGATTCATTGGTGAGGAGGCACATCCCATCTTGCTTCGAGGGTTTTTTATTCCCGGGAATGATGAAAACGAGCCTCGCTATTTGATTCTCATGGAGAAGCTTGGTCGGCGCATCCAACCGCCAACTGATGCCGCCAAAAAGCACTTTCATCTCACCGATCGTGAGCTGGAAATTATTATGCACGTTGCCGACGGGAAGACAAACAGAGAAATTGCCGAACTCCTTGATATTAGCGAACATACGGTCAAAGAACATATCAAGCACGTCTTCAAGAAAACAGGGAGTTCTACAAGGACTGGAATTTTAGCTCAAATATTTCGGTTTGCTTGATTCATCTCCCAGGTTGCTGTGTCCCTTCCCTGTTGTCTGCCGTTTCTTCCTTTCCCCCGCAGTACCATTGTTCTGACTACATATTCCCATCGTCTTGAACTTGAACCAAACTCCTCCCATGGCCATAATGCATCGCGTCTGTAAAAGGCTTGACGGGTAAGGGGTTCTCGTCGCTTCTTTCGGTGAATCAAAGTTCTCATGAGGTGGTCATGAAGGAAGAGGAACAACATCAGCCGACCGCCTCGCCTGAATCGAAATGGAACGATGAGCAGGTATTGGTCGAGGCCTTACGGCAGGGAGATGAAGCCGCCTTTGGGTTTCTCATCGATACCTATTATGGCTCACTCTTGCGGTTGGCGATGGCCTATGTTCCCTCACGTGCTGTGGCCGACGAGGTGGTCCAAGAAACTTGGATGGGCGTCTTGGAGAGTCTCCCTCGGTTTGAAGGGCGGTCGTCGGTCAAGACCTGGATGTTTCGAATTTTGACGAATCGAGCCAAAACTCGTGGAAAGGGGGAAAGTCGTTATGAATCTCTAGATACCGGAAATGGGTATGGTGACGGTGATGATGAAGGCTGGAGAGAGCCTGAGCGATTTCAGTCTTCGGGCGCATTAGCGGGCCATTGGATCACCTTGCCCAGCATGTGGGATGAGGAGACCCCGGAGAGGCTGTTACTGTCAAAAGAGAGTCGGATGCTCATTGAGCAGGCCATTGATGCCCTGCCGCCAGTACAACGGCAGGTGATTACCTTGAGAGATCTTGACGGAGTTGATTCCAAAGAAGTCTGTAATATTTTAGATGTCACCGAGACCAATCAACGGGTACTCCTGCATCGAGCCAGAAGCCGAGTAAGGAAGATGATCGAATCCCAACTATACAACACAAAGGCAGAGCGCTGATGGCAAATGATCTTAAAGGCCAGGTTATGCACTTGATGGCCGGCAATATATCCTGTCAGGAACTCGCTGACCTAATCACTGAGTACCTGGAGGGGAGTTTGACCTTCTCCGAGCGAATTCGATTCCAAATCCATTTGGGGTTTTGTGTGGGTTGTCGGAATTATTTGAATCAAATGAAGACCACCATTCGCACCCTTGGGAAACTTCCTTCCGAGCCCATGCCGACAGAAGTACGAGAGGAATTGCTCAAGCGTTTTCGCACATGGAAAAAGGGATAAACTTTTTCCGAGGGGCACGCCTGGTCCTTCCAAGTACCGTGGCGGGGAAGGGTGGATTGGAATCTATTTCTCCGTAGGCCCGAGTCTCCCTTTCGTTTTCAAGCAAGAGGAATCTATTGATATGTCCCTAAAGAACTCGACGATGTTGCCGCTAGGAACACCGCTTCCCACTTTTGAGTTACCTGATGTGATATCGGGCAACAAGTTTTCGTCAACCAAGTTTTCTGGGAAACAGGGAATCCTGGTGATGTTCATTTGTCGGCATTGCCCCTATGTGGTTCACGTGCAAAATGAGCTCGCCCGGTTAGGAAATGATTATGCTGAGAACGGTCTTGGCCTTGTGGGGATCAGCAGCAATGATGCGGACAACTATCCGGATGATCGTCCAGAGCAATTGAAAGCCATGGCGCAGGAGCTTGGATTCACCTTCCCCTACTGTTATGACGAGGGACAGGAGGTGGCCAAGGCCTTCACCGCCGCATGCACGCCGGACTTTTTCCTTTTCGATTCGAATCAACACTTGGTGTATCGAGGACAGTTGGATGAAAGTCGTCCTGGAAATGGCAAGCCGGTGACGGGAAAAGATTTACGCGAGGCGATTGATGCGGTGTTGGTTGGGCACCCTGTGAGTCAGGATCAACGACCTAGTGCTGGGTGCAATATCAAGTGGAAACCGGGGAAGGCTCCAAACTATTAACTCCTAAAGGCTGGTTCCATAAAAAAAAAGGTGGGAGACTTTTTAGAAAATCTCCCACCTTTTTTTTATTATGGGACTGTTGAATATTTCACTTCAATAGCCAATAAAGGCTCATGATAGGACGGACACCATCAGTTGGAGGGAATGTTCAAAAAAGCATGCCCTGAGTCTTTCCGAAGGGTCTATCAAGCAAGGCCACAGCCCTTTTGACGCGCGGAGCGTACTCTCAGTACGTGAGCACGGCAAAAGAGCGAGAACGCCGCTGGCGGCTTTTTTCAACATTCC
>JADFRB010000321.1 GCA_022561525.1 Nitrospinota bacterium | reverse complement strand
TTGAACCGTTCCACATGCCCGACCTGTAACAACAAGCCGCGTTGGTTCGCGAATTCGACCATGGCCCTGGCCTCGGCAACAGTGGACGCCAGAGGCTTTTCCACCAGGACATGCACCCCGGCCTCCAAACAGGTCTGCACGACTTCTTGATGATGAGAAGTTGGCACGGCCACGCTCACCGCATCGACAACGCCTAACAACTTGTTGACATGAGAAAACACCGGGGCACCATGCCGTTGTCCAATCGCCTCTGCACGATCACGATCAAGATCCACGATACCCATGAGCTGGGTATCCGAAAACTGAGAATACAGTCGAACATGATGTTGGCCTAAGTGCCCCACCCCAATAACGCCGACTTTCAATCGATCCATGTGTTAGAGCCTCAAAGTTCGTGAAACGTGATCCGTAAAGCGTAAGACGTGAAACGGAAAATTTCCTACGGATTACGCATCACGGTTTACGGATAACGTTTCCGCCATCCCTATAATAGCGATACCAGCGCGATTGGCTTGTTCCAGCATGTCTTCTCGGTCGAGAAAAATCGTTTTGTCCGCCTCTAAGGCCAAGACCGATGCTTTGACCTCCCGCATAACCTCGATAGTCCCTGGACCAACGGCCGGCAGGTCAAACCGAAGGTCTTGCTGCGGTTTCGAGCATTTCACCACCACGGCCCCCTTTCGAGCCAAGGCCCCACCACGACGAATGGCTTCATCCGTGCCTTCCACCGCTTCCACCGCGACGATGACTTTATCCTTCACAACCACACATTGCCCAATATCAATCTGGCAGATTTCCTTCGCGATGGCCCACCCAAAGTGAATATCTTCGAGTTCTTTTTTCGTGGGCCGCCGTTTTGATAACTCTCCGACCGGCACCAAGATATCACGTAGGCCAAACGTCGATTCACGGATTGTGATCCCTTCGCTTTCAATTTCCTTGGCAATGGCGCGCAAAATCCCATCGTCCTTCCAGACCTTGAGTCGGGAAAACAAGGCAATGGCGCGGAGGTCAGGACGAACATCTGAAAACAGATGCGTTTTCTTGATTCCCCCCACCATGACGGCCTGACGAACCCCATCATCCTTGAGGGCTCGAATCAATTTATTTAACTGGCCAATTCGAATCCAATGAATGCGATCCACCACCTGTTCAAGCGCCGGGTCGGTCTCGCCCACATGCGCAACCGCCGACACGGTATATCCTAGTTTTTTGGCATTTTCGGCAAAGATAATGGGAAACCGACCCTTCCCGGCAATCAACCCAATCCATTCACCTGGTGAAACCGGTTCCATAGGGGAGGAAGGGCCATTCGAAGAAAGGGAGTCTGAGGTCAATTAGAATTCCTCTTGATCGTCCTGGCCTTTTCGTGCAGGTCGGCAAGCGCCTCGCGTTGAGGCTTCCAAAAAGGTCAACATCATCAAGACATCCTGGCTATCTTGAAATTGATGTCTGGCGAGTTTCGTGGCCTCGGCCAAACGTTGGCCCTTCCGAAATAAAAGCTGATAGGCCTGTTTGAGAATACGAATACGCGCATTGGAAAACCCACCACGGCGAAGGCCAATGGAATTGAGCCCATAGAGTTTGGCGTTGTTCCCGGCTGCCCGCATATACGGCGGCACATCACGAACCACCTTCGAGCATCCACCAATCATGGCATAATCTCCAATACGGACATACTGATGGACCCCAACCAGCCCCCCAATAACTGCATAACTCCCAATGGTGATATGCCCGGCTAATGTCGCCGCATTGGCCATCACCACCGAATCTCCCACGTGACAATCATGCGCGATATGCACGTAGGCCATCAAAAAATTATGCTTCCCCAATGATGTGATACCGCCGCCAAACGCCGTCCCTCGATTCACCGTGACATATTCCCGCAAAATATTTTGGTCCCCAATGATGACTTTGGTGGGCTCATCATGATACTGAAGGTGTTGGGGAGGGGTTCCAATGGACACGTACGGAAAGATCTTGCATCGTTGACCAATGTCCGTCCAGCCTTCCACGCAGACATGGGAGAGCAATTCGGTTCCACACCCAATGTGCACATGCTCTCCAACAATGCAATACGGCCCAATAGTAACATCTTCATCAAGTTCCGCCTTGGGATGCACAATGGCTGTGGAATGGATAGACATACTCAGCTTCTCATCCTACTCGCGTACCGACTCCGACTCAGTGGTTGTCGTGACCATCGCGGTCGATTCAGCTTCGCACACTAAATCATCGCCAACAAAGGCTTTACCCTGCATTTTCCAAAAGGGAGGACGTCTTTTAATCACCGTGACCTGGAGACGCAATTGATCACCAGGAACCACGGGCTTACGAAACTTGGCTTTATCAATACCCGTTAAAAATACAACCGGTGGAGCATTTCCTGGAGTTGAGAGTATAGCCAAGATTGCACCAAGCTGCGCTAAGGCCTCCATAATAAGCACCCCCGGAAAAATAGGACGGCCGGGAAAGTGTCCCTGAAAAAACGGTTCATTGATCGTGATGTTTTTGACCCCAACAGCCATCTGATTAACTTGCAATTCCGTCACCCGATCCACTAATAAAAACGGATACCGGTGGGGGAGAATAGCTTGAATATCAATGTTCTCGATCGGGGTCTCACTCATAAAAAGGCTCCTCCTCCAAACTCTTCCGCTTCACGCTTGCGCGCCGGAGCGCTACAGCGCGCAGGCACGTCTCACGCGTCACATCCCCAAAGAACCCTGTCCATTAGGACCTGGGAGAAAATAACTTGCACAATCTCGCATCCAATCTTCGGGCCATCTTTGAACGGGCCTCAATCGAAAAACCCTCAACATAGCTGTGCTATGCCTCGGGTGTTTCTCAATCGTTCCGTCCAAATCCAACCCAAATCTTGGCGCGAAATTGTTCAAGTTATTTTCTCTCAGGTCCTTACAAAGGAGGGGAGTGAAAAACCCCAGAAGTGACCCACACGATTTGGAGAAGAGCCAAAATTTTTAAGCCCAACACCAATGTGCATCAATCTCCAGGTGCTGCTTTAACTTCACGACACACCGATCACATGCCTCATACAGTTGCGTATCCACCAGGAAAAGGTAAGGGTTGTCCATGAGACAATAGACATGAAATTTGCAAAAAAGTGCCTGTGGATTTAGGCGAGGG
>JADFRB010000320.1 GCA_022561525.1 Nitrospinota bacterium | reverse complement strand
TGTTCCACAACTACAATATCCTTTTACATTGTTAAAGTTGTTGAAAAAGGTTGTCCAGCAAGGCCGCAGGTCCTTTGGCGCGCGGAGCGTACAGGGAGTACGTGAGCACGACAAAGGGCCGAGAACACCGCTGGCGGCCTTTTTCAACAACTTTTTCTACGCAGTTAAAATGGTATCAGTACTTTCTTTCTTCCCTTTGGCTCCCGGAGTCTGTCGTTGTTGCAATTCTGGTGGATCTTCCAAAATCATTTCATGGTTGCACCCGCCAGCGGGAATCATGGGATAGCAATTTTCGAACTGATAAACCGGCACATCAATAAAGACCGGCTTGTCGATGGAAATTGCTTCACGGATACCATCATCCACTTCATTCGGAGTCTTAATCCGGAGACCAGCCGCGCCATATGCTTCAGCGAGTTTCACAAAATCCGGAGTTTCGTCTAAATAACTAGAAGCATACCGGCCTTCATAAAACAGGTCTTGCCATTGTCGCACCATGCCATGGAACCGATTATTAATGATAAACACTTTGACCGGCAGTTTTGCGACTACCGCTGTCGCTAACTCTTGGGTGTTCATTTGAATACTGCCATCCCCAGCGATACACAACACTAAGCGATTACGAAACGCTGCCTGTGCACCCAATGCTGCGGGGAAACCAAATCCCATGGTTCCTAACCCCCCTGATGTGAGCCAGGTATTCGGATTGGACAATTGGTAGAATTGCGCCGCCCACATTTGATGCTGTCCCACATCAGTGGAGACCACCGGATCACGATCCTTCGTCAATTGATACAGGCGATCGATGAGATATTGTGGCTTGATCAATTGGTCAGGATCTTGTTCATAGCTCAGCGGATGTGCGGTCTTCCACTCATTCAATTGATCCCACCACGGTTTGCGCATTTCCTTCTGGTCACCATTCACCGTGGCTCGCAACACGTTGATCAATTCCCGTACCACACATTTACAATCACCCACGATCGGAATATCCACATGAATATTTTTACGAATCGATGTTGGATCAATATCGATATGGATAACCTTGGCATTCGGACAAAATTCCGTGACCTTACCTGTGACGCGATCATCGAACCGTGCGCCCACGGCAATAACCAGATCTGAATAATGCATCGCCATATTGGCCACATAGGTGCCATGCATGCCGAGCATGCCCAAGGACAGCGGATGTTGCCCTGGGAATGCCCCCAACGCCATCAAGGTCGAGTCCACGGGAATCTGTGTCATTTCAGCCAATTCCCGAACCTCTTGCGACGCGCCAGACAACTGCACCCCCCCGCCGATATACAAGATAGGCCGACGCGATTTCATAATGGCATCAGCAGCTTGTTTGATTTTCCACTTGCTGCCTTCATAGGTTGGGTTATATCCGCGAATCGAGACCGAATCCGGATATTTGAAATCAGCCTTATCCATGGAAACATCTTTGGGAATGTCGACTAATACCGGGCCAGGTCTTCCTGTCGTGGCGATGTAAAACGCTTCTTTTATGGATTGCGCCAAGTCATTCACATCTTTCACAAGAAAGTTGTACTTCGTGCACGGACGGCTCAGTCCGATATTATCCGCTTCCTGAAAGGCATCATTCCCGATCAGCGCGGTAGGCACTTGCCCCGTAAAACACACCATTGGAACGGAATCCATATAGGCATCGGCTAGGGCGGTGACGACATTCGTCATCCCAGGACCAGAGGTAATCAAACACACACCCGGCTTGCCGGTAGCCTTGGCATAGCCTTCCGCCATATGTCCCGCGCCTTGTTCATGCCGCGTCAAAATGACTTCAACATCCTTTTGTTGATGTAGGACATCGAAAATTTTGAGAACCACCCCTCCCGGAAGAGCAAAAATCGTTTTCACTCCTTCGCGTTTCAAGGCTTCCACAAAAATTTCGGCTCCTGTAAGCTGTGACATACGTGTCCCTCACCCATTTGATTGAACCACTCGTGGTTCGGTTAAAATTATATGTCTCCGGCCTAAGTAGCCAAAATAAATTGATGGCCAAGAAACTCAATTGTTTCCAGGGGTTGTACCCTGAAACCAATCATGATAAACCTGCGTTATCCACAAGTCAACTTGGCTATTCTCAATTCCAAATGCTGACGACGATCGACCAAAGCTTTTCAAAAAGTTTCGCAGCCCAATATCCCAAACTCCAAAAAAGACTGAAAACCTAATGCCCTGAGCATCCTCCCATGTTTCCTGACTTCGAACAAGAGTTAAAAAAATTAGAAGCTCAACACCTGCGCCGGCAGTTGCGAATTGTGGAATCACCAGCCGATACCACGATCACGATTGAAGGCCGTAAACTCATTTCCATGGCCTCAAATAATTACCTGGGGTTAGCCAATCATCCCGCCGTCAAACAAGCAGCCATCAAGGCCATTGAACAATGGGGAGTCGGCGCTGGCGCAGCCCGCCTCATCTCCGGCACCATGCGCCCCCACCAGCAACTAGAAAATGATCTGGCTCATTTCAAACAAGTCGAAGCCGCATTGACCTTTGGAACAGGGTACACCGCAAACATCGGGCTCATCCCTGCTCTCATCGACCAGGGCAGACTCATCCTTGCCGATCGTTACTGCCATGCCAGCATCATCGAAGCCTGCCGACTCTCGAAAACCAAATTGCGCGTATTCCACCATAACGATGTTGAACATTTGGAAAAACTCCTCAAAAAACGAGTGGGACCTTGCCCAACCCTAGTGGTCACCGAAGGCGTCTTCAGTATGGATGGCGACCTGGCACCGCTCCCGGATTTACTGAAGCTCTGCCAAACTTATGAAGCCACGCTGTTAGTGGATGACGCCCACGGAACAGGAGTGATGGGGAAAAACGGACGAGGAACGGTTGAGCACTTTGGCTTGAATCCGAAAGACTTGATTCAGATGGGAACGCTGAGCAAAGCGATAGGTACGAGCGGAGGATACGTCGCGGGAAAGGCTGCCTTAAAAGAATATCTGATTAATACGTCAAAGGCCTTTATCTATACGACCGCCCAGCCACCAGCCATCGCCGCAGCGACTTCGGCAGCCATAAAAATAATTCAAACCGACAGCGAACGTCGTCAACGCCTCTGGGACAATCGAAACTATCTCTACTCAGAGCTGAACGACATGGGCTTTCATTTG
>JADFRB010000319.1 GCA_022561525.1 Nitrospinota bacterium | reverse complement strand
TGGTCCTTGCCAATTCGAGTTCAATTCCTCAAACCCTTTTGAATTCCTTGTTCCGGCCAGCCGACTTGCCGCTACTCATCGCGGGACTCCGTCAAACATCCGCATCTACCTCACAGGCTTTTCCAAAGAGGAGTTGAAGGATTTTGAACCAATTGAGCCCAAAGCTCGCTATGTGTATCGTTGTTCAATGCACTGTTCGCTGAATGAATTACCAGAAATCCTCAGTCTTATGGGCCAAAGCGGCCGCCTGTATACCACCATGTGTGAGCTTCAAACACATTCCCTTCTCCCCAACCGTCCAGATGCAGCAGCAATTATTGGAATCGTGGGGACCAAGGGACATTTTCAAATCGAAGTGAGGCTAAACCTTATGCCCCTTGCTCGAACAGACATGGACCAATGGCTCGAACAACTCCTCGGAATCCCCATGACCTATGCCCCTTTGCCGCCCTTTCCATAAGAATTCCCCCATCGTGCAAGAGAGGCATCTACCAAAACCTGAAATCCAATTGTTCAATAATTCCACGACCCAGGAAGTAATTCACGGATTACTCTTACCCCCCCACCCTCAGATAAATCTTCGGGCTGCTTCATAGACTTCATCTACAGAAATTTGTTTCATGCAACTGGATTCACCCCGGAAACAACCCGGATAAAAGCAGTCTCGGCAATCCAACCCTTTGTAGAGCACCGCCGTCTGCTTCCCTTTGGGGCCCCAAACCATTGGATCCGTGGGTCCGAAAAGAGCCACCACCGGACACCCAACCGCAGCCGCCATATGCATAGGCCCACCGTCGTTCCCAATAAAGAGTGCACATCGTTTCATGAGGCCGGCCAACTCCAGGAGGCTAGTCTGGCCAATCAACGAAATAAGCTTGTGCTTGGCAGTTCCTTGTACAACTTCCCCGATACCCTGGTCATCGGAATGTCCGACCAACACCACCTTGAGCCCCCGTTCGATCAGCGTATCACTCAGACCCGCAAAACGCTCAGGCGGCCAGGCTTTAAACCAATAGCGAGCCGCCGGATGAATCATGACCCATTTCTCACCACGACAACCAGCGTGGTGTAACAAGCGATCGGCGGCCAATTCATCCTCTTCTCCAACGAATAATTCCGGCTCACCGACATTTGTCGAGATACCCAAACACGTCAGGGCTTGGGCGTGATAATCAACCATGTGCATGGCCCCATATGGAGCCTCAACCGCTTGGGAATACAACCAACCTCGCCACCGCCTCTCATGGTTAAGCCCAATTCGGATAGACGCTCCAGTAAAAAACGAGATAACAGCCGAACGATCTCCATCCGTAAGATCGATCACGCAATCAAACCAACGAGACCGTATATCGCAAAGAAAGCGCACCTGGGTTTTCCAGGTACCCCTTGGGACCAAAAAAATCTCTTCAAAATTAGGATTTCTTCGGAGGACTTCATCAGTCCCCGCATTGACCAGAGCGCTAATCCGTGCTCCAGGGTACTGGTGCCGTAAGGCTCGAAAGACAGGAGTAGCAAGGAGCACATCCCCAATGTACCGGAGTTTAATGACCAGAATATTATTTACATCAACTGACAAATTCATACGGTCCCGGGCACTTTTTTTATGCCTCCAAAGCGAGTGGCGCGATGGACGTGTAACCAGGAAAAGCGGGATGGTAAAAATTTCCTCGCTAATCAGTTAAAATAGATCTTCGGATTTTCCAATGCCTCTATTTGACAAATTCTATGGCACTGTATGCAGCTTTGCCCACCCATTGACAGACCATTCTCATCCTTGGTAATCCGCAAGTATTGATTGAGGAGCACACTGATGGCCCTGGTAAATGTGATCATTCCAGCCTTTAATGGGACTACCCGATTCCTTGCCGAGGCCATACAAAGTGTCCTAACCCAATCCTTCCGTAACTTCGAGCTGATTATCGTTGACGATGCATCAGAGGATAATACCCATGCCTGCATTCCACCAAATCCGCTAATTCGTTATTACAGAAGAGAACAAAACGGAGGGCAAGCCGCAGCCCGAAACGACGGTGCTCGCCTCGCTACGGGCGAGTTTTTAGCCTTTTTAGACCAAGATGATCTTTGGGAAAAAACTTTTCTAGAGGAGGCGGTAACTGCACTCCACCAACATGCAGAAGCAGCCCTCATCCATTCCGACGGCTATCAAGTTAATGAGCAAAACCAAATCTTAGAATACGACAGGGCCATGAAACATACAAAGAGTATTTGCCAAATCCTCCGCAGTGGTCATGACACGGCCACTTCTGGGTCAGTCATTCGAAAAACTTGTTTCGAGACCGTGGGCGGATATGATGAAACCCTTACCATTTGGGAGGACATTGATTTGGCCATTCGGCTAAGCCAGGGCTACACACTTATTCACCTTCCCAAACCTCTGTACCGCCATCGCCTTCACCCTCGAAATGTTTCCCGTGATATTTCATCCGAACGAGCTTTATATGCTCGAGAAATATTTTTAAAAAAACATGCGCCTTCGTGCTCCCCTGGGTCCAAAGCGGAAAAGGCTCTTCTCTATGATTGGGCTCAGTACTACAGCGATAAGGGGAAATTTTATTTGTTAGGCGGGAAAACCCACGAGGCCCGGGTGGCATTCATACAGTCATTACGACATTATCCATTTTCTCAAAGAACGATATTACGCTTGGTACGATCATTCTTGCCTGCATTTGCCAAAGGCAGGTAATTGTCCCTAAACAATAAGGTTGGAATCTCCCTCATTCTGTATTCTCCCAGACCACCTGAATCGACAACTGAAAGAAGGTAACCCCTAGTTCAGTTGACCTACTCTTTGATACACGGTCAATAATTCAGAAGCCGTTCGGTCCCAACTAAATCGACGAACTCGGTCAAGTCCTTTTTCCCGCAAACGTCTCCTATGTGGGATATTCGTGAGAACTTCTTCTATAGCTGCCGAAAGAATTTTGGGTTCAGTGGGGTCAACCAATACTCCAGCATCATCAACCACCTCAGGTAAGGATGACCTATTCGAGCAGATTACTGGGCACCCACAAGCCATGGCTTCAAGAATAGGCATGCCAAAACCTTCATACAATGACGGAAACAGAAAAGCCGTGGCAGCGTTCATCAGAGCAGCAACCTCTTCATCTGGTAAATACCCAACAACGCGAACAGCTTCACGAATAGA
>JADFRB010000318.1:1874-3177 GCA_022561525.1 Nitrospinota bacterium | reverse complement strand
TGGGTTCGCGAAGTGGAAAGAAATGGGGAATGCAATCCAGGGAATCCGTCAAGAAACTTCTCCTGACGTTTGCCGATCAAGAGGATTGGGTTCGGCTTGCTTCGTTTTTCGACGTGTATCCGAATCTTTTTGCGGTGCTTTCTCCAGGCCCACGGTTGATGTACGTGATGGGTGAAGCCTACCGACACTTACAACTTCCTGAGCAAGCTCTGGAATGGTACGACCGGGTGTTAACCAAACATCCATCTGCCTCGATTCGGGAGGACGCCTTAGCCCGGAAAGTCTTGGTCGCTACCACAATCCATGATGAGGCTGCGACACAAGAAGCAGGGCAATTATACGAAAACGAATTTCCCGAGGGCCGATGGATTATCGATGTGGCCTCTCAATTAGGGGCTCTGGCCTTGCGGCAACACGCGTTTCAAGACGCTCACATGCACTATGCGATCGTCCTGGCCCATGCCACGGATGAAAAAACCCGTGTAGAGATACGGCGACGCGTGCTTCGTATTCACTATCAGGCAGGCGACATCGACAAAGCCATTCAAGGGTATCAAGGGCTCATTCGCGACAAGGTCGCGACGAATAATGATCGATTGGTGTATGCCGATCTCTTGTTTGACGCGGGACGAACTCAGGATGCGAGCCGTGAGTATACCCAATTAGTCGAGACGCTCGAATCCTCCGATCGGCGAGTGTGGGCCCAATACCGTTTGGCCATGAGTTACCGGGCGCAGGGACAGGTCGAACAATCGAAGCAATTGTTCGCACAAATGGCCGTGTCTCAAGAACTCACCGGAGCATTTGGTTCAACCATTCGAGCAGCTGCGGCTGCACAGAATATGGCGTTAGACCTTGTCGCCACAAAGGAGACCCGTGAGAAAAACCAAAAGTAGGTTTGCGTCACTCGTGGTTCCCCCGTTGGGCCAGGAAATTGGTGCGACGAACATCGGCGTTCGGGAACCGAGTCATGTGCCACCGCAAGACCTGGAATTGGAGCTTCGGGCGAGCGTGCTTGCCTTGGAATCAAAACTTCAAGAAAACGCCCGCTTGAAACAACAAGGTGAGGTGTTAATTGGAAATCTTGAAGTAGGAGTGATCGTCACGACTGCCACCGGCTGCGTGACAGTTGCGAACAAAATGGCGGCGGATCTGCTGGGAACCACGCGAGAGAAACTGTTGGGTGTCCCGCTTGATCACATATGGGCCAGCAGTGGTTTGCCTGCGGTGCCGTGTTCCTCGATTCGGCATCGCGACCGTTTTCTTACGTGTTAGAACCAAGTCATCCCTCCGTCAAGGCCTC
>JADFRB010000318.1:0-1864 GCA_022561525.1 Nitrospinota bacterium | reverse complement strand
TCATCAAAGACGTGACTATGGTGGCGACGCTTCAGAATCAACTCGCCAATCAACAACGTCTAGCGGTTATGGGAGAAATGATTGGCACGATTGCCCATGAAATACGCAACCCCTTGGGGAGTATCGAATTATTTGCATCGTTGTTGGGTACGTCAATTCAAGATGATACCGAACGGCAAACATTGGCCAAGCAAATTACCACCGTGGTGCGAAGCCTTGACCAGGTGTTGTCCAATCTCTTGGTCATGACGAAGAACCCGGCTCCCAATATTCGAGGCGTGAGTCTCGATTCGATGGTTCATGATGTCATCATGATGGGCATGCACGTGATTCGGGAACGGTCGATTTCGGTGCGCGAGGACCTTCAAACGTCGCCGCGAATGGTCTGTGTGGATGAACCCCTCTTGAAACAGGCCTTGCTGAATCTGGTTCTCAACGCGATCCAAGCTTCACCGGAAAACGGGGTGGTTGAGATTTCGAGTCGATGGGCGCCTATCGACTCCTCTCCTCAGGGTTTGCCCGGGAAGAAGGCTGACATGCTGGGTCGGGAAGCGGTGGTCCTGAGTGTGCGAGACTTCGGGTGTGGAATACGAGAAGAAGATCAGGAACGCATGTTTGAGCCATTTTTCTCGAAGCGAAGAGGGGGGTCGGGTTTAGGATTAGCCATTGTGCGTCAGATTATGGACGTCCATCAGGGATGGGTGGAATGGACCAGTACACCGGGAGAAGGAACGACCATGACATTGTGGGTTCCTCAAGGGCTCGCGCAAAAATAGCTTCCCCTGTTTGGGCGTCGATCCATTCCGTCTGGCGGCGTTGCTCCTCCTTTCCATACGAGGAGTATGCGCAGTCCTCGCGCCTTGCCAGACAGGCGTCTCAGAACCCAAACATGGGAAGTTATTCTTGCGCGAACCCTTTCTTGAATACGATATCGCCAAAATACGCCGTTGCGGATTCTTTGGTGTTGTCTGTGTCCGTCATGATAGCGATGCCAGAAATGTTTGGTGGCTCTTCACCAAAGGCTTCTTTGTAGTCTTCGTATACATTGCGTTCCTCCGTGACCCATTCCCCCACCCGTTGGGAGCCGCTTTGCGTCACGATCATTTGAACGTAATCCGTATAGGGGTTGGGCACGATCGTTCCGATAGGTGTTTTACTCTCCCAAATATAGTTGATCGCGCTTGGTGGATACTCGCCATAGGCCAGATTAATAATTTCGAATTTGGCCCTTTCAAAAAATCCAACTTTGCTGCTGTCATATTCAAAAGTAATGTAGATCCGGGCTGGATAATCGTCGCCCTCTTTTTTCGTGACGTCACCTGATTTAATGATGTTGTCGATTTTCCAGCGCCATTGAACGATCGGGAATGCTTTAGGGTTAATGGTTATCTTTCTGGTCAGCCCGGAGGACGATTGCTTGCTGGTGGCTCTGACCACCACAGTGTCACTGTCTTGCACCAATTCATACTTGGTGTGTTGCGGAATTTTTTCGAAGGTAAGCGGTTCCCAGCCCTCGGGGAAAGGCCCCCCTGGACTGGCTGTGGAAAACGGGCCCACTTTCAAAATGGAATCTGTGCCCGCGTCTACTGACCACGGGACGGTGCTGAGTCCCAACAGACACCCAAAAAATATGATCAATCTATAAGTGGTTTGAGGTGGGTGTGGCATGATCGTTCCTTCTTTAAATGTCATCTCTTTTCTTATCGCATGCAGGCAAACAGTTTACTCAGAAACTTTTTCTTGCCTTCAGTGAATGTCGTCTTACGCCAGGCATTGGCTACCTTTTTGATGACCTCGGCCTGTGTGGGATACGGATGAATCGTCCCGGTGATCGTACTGAGTCCTAAGCCACCTTTCATCGCTA
>JADFRB010000317.1 GCA_022561525.1 Nitrospinota bacterium | reverse complement strand
CCAAACAGTGGAAGTTATTTTTGCGCGAACCCTAAGGTGACCACGACTTTTTGTATTTCACCATGCACCCCAATATCTTACACGTCTTTTTTGCGCCCAACTGCCGTTTCTAGGTTCAATATCACGAGTGGGTCCTTAGCTCAGCAGCCGAATGGGTTTGTTGATGGTGAGGTCAATTATATCCTGACGAGTGGACCTTCCGCCGGTTCTGGGACGTTTTACTTTGATGCGATTAATTTTAGGAATAACAGCATTGGGCCCAACCGTCTTTCGGAAACGTCGTTGGTGCTCAGGGCCAACAATTGGGATACAGAGGGTTCTGAATCGGGACCCTCTTATGGTGCTTTGGGGGTCGAGCTGAAAGGGAGTCTGCAAGCAATACCCGAATCCAGTACAGTGCTTTTGATCGGCACTGGCCTTGCCGGATTGATTGGGTGACGGTACCGGAAATCTCAGGGATAACCATCTCGCTGAGTCTCTTGCGCACAAACAGTTCGAGCCTCATTCCTCAGGCAGTGGGGTTCGATTTTTTTTGCGTAGACGAAAGGCAGGAGATGAGGGACAATGTATGGGGAGTATGTGAAATGCGTACAAAAAAAGCATTGGGGACATTGGCATGAGTGAGGACCGGGTGTTTGATCTGTTGTGTATTGGCAGTGGCCCGGCGGGTCAACGTGCTGCCGTTCAAGCCGCCAAAGTGGGGAAGCGCGTGGCGGTGGTGGAAAAACGTCGTGGGGTGGGTGGGTTATGCCTGGATACGGGCACGATTCCCAGTAAGACGTTTCGGGAAGCGGTGCTAGCATTTGGAAAACAAGCAGAACAGTTTCGAAGCCATCATGGTTTTTCCAGTGGCGAACGGGTGACCGCCACGGGGCTTTTTTCGAGAGTCAATGATGTGGTGGAACGCGAAGCCGATGTGGTCGATCGTCAACTTCAACGTAACGACATCGAGGTGTTACGAGGAGAAGCCGCCTTTCTCGATCCGCATACCCTCAAGATCTCCACCGAGACCGAAACGCTTCATGTTCGAGCTGACCGTATTCTCATTGCTGTAGGCACGGTCCCGGCCCCCACTCCTGGAGTACCCTATGATGGGGAGGTCATTATCAACAGTGACGGGGTAACGGAATTACGACGATTGCCAAAATCCATGGTCGTGGTTGGTGCGGGGGTCATCGGGATCGAATATGCGTCGATGTTTGGGGCGCTCGGTATCGAAGTGACATTGGTGGATCGACGTGATCGGCCTTTGGAGTTTCTCGATTCCGAAATCGTGGATGAACTCATTCATCAAATGCGCAAAAACAATGTGGTATTTCGTTCGGGAGAAACGGTTGAACGATTAGATTTGTCGGAAGGGACACCCACGCGGGCCGTCATTCATCTTGAATCGGGGAAGCGGCTGGTGTCGGACCTTGTGCTCTTTTCGGTTGGCCGTATGGGAGCAACGGATTCCCTGAATGTCGGGGCTGCCGGGTTAGAGGTGGATGCCCGTGGCCGTCTTAAAGTCGATGAATACTTTCGGACACATGTTCCTCATATTTTTGCTGCTGGTGACGTGATTGGCTATCCCAGCCTTGCGGCCACTTCATCGGAGCAAGGTCGATTGGCGGCCTGCTATGCCTTTGATATTCCGGTCCAACCGATGGTCTCGTATTTTCCGATCGGGATTTATGCCATCCCTGAGATTTCCATGGTTGGAGAGACGGAGCAAGCGCTCACCAAAAAGAAGGTTCCGTACGAAATCGGGTTGGCGCGGTACCGGGAAATTGCCAGAAGTCAGATCGTGGGGGATAATACGGGTTTATTGAAGTTGCTCTTTCATCGACACACTCGACAGCTTCTGGGCGTGCATGTGATTGGTTCGAGTGCCACAGAACTTGTCCATGTGGGGCAGGCTGTACTAGGTCTTGGAGGGGGGTTGGACTACTTTTTAACGACGGTGTTTAATTATCCCACCATGGCGGAGTGTTATAAAGTCGCCGCTCTCGACGCATGGAATAAACTGTCCCAATGATGTGAGTGAGTGAGTTTGGTCAATTCGTTAACATGCTTTTGTTATTTCCCTCAGTTTGATACATCCAGGTGCCGAGAATAGGACTAACCGTTGTATTGATTTCCCGCTGGATAGGAGTTGATACGTTAAATATCTCTAAGCCCGCTCATTTTTGCGAACCCTTTTTCCCTAGGATCGGTGAGGGTGAAAGAGAAGGCATCTAGTTGTCGAAAGTGAATTGAGTAGGGAGGAGTTGAGACTCATGTCATCAAAAGGAGGAGTTATGGATACTGAAACACGCTGTGCCGTTTTGGCTGGCTTGACCTTTTTCTCCGGATTAATCTTTGGCCTGGGAATGGGCGTCTTACTCGCTCCTCAGTCGGGGAGTCGGACTCGCCGGCATCTTCGGACTATGGTGGAGGACATGGGTGAGCGTGCCACTGAATGGGTAGAAGATGCCAAGGGTACCATGAACGGCATGGTTGATCGTGGGAGAACGATTGCTGGATAGCACTGGATTTTAGAGCTGTGGCTTGAGTGTGGTGGAAATGCAGGTTGTGAAGAATGGAACTTTGGTCCAGGGTAAACCTGAATCTGATGACTCCGATAGAAAGTCTGGTCGTTCAATGTCTCTTCAGGTTCTGTCCTAGGAGCCTGTCCGAGATGAGCGATCGTCACGAGGAGGTGCTGGTTTGAGTCAGATGTTTCGATCGTTTGAGGTGTATAGTGGGACTATTCAACGAAAACGGGGAATGTTCAAAAAGGCCGTCCAGCAAGGCCGCAGGGCTTTTGGCGCGCGGAGCGTACATGGAGTACGTGAGCACGCCAAAAGCCGGAGAACGCAGCTGGCGGCCTTTTTCAACATTCCCCGAAAAGGATCGGAAGATCTGGCCACACCCAGCGCATCCGCAGTAGATTCGTCTAATCTGAGAGAGGCTCATGGATGAAAGTGTGGGTGGGAGTTGTCATTTTTGTGCTGGGTGTGGGCGCTGGATTGAGCGGAGTGCAATTTATTCCAGCATCCGTGTCACCGTATTTGCCTGCTGTGCTTCAAGCTCAGAACGAAATAGTGAAGGGGATCGTTGTTCGAAAGTACCAGGAGCCTGAACGGTTGCTCTTAACGGTGTCTACTCCTCGGGGAGCCTTGTTAGCCACGTTTACACAGCAAATCCCAGAAATTGAT
>JADFRB010000316.1 GCA_022561525.1 Nitrospinota bacterium | reverse complement strand
CCCAACCACTGCGGCAAGTGCCCCCAACTCCTCCAGAAGAAACAGGACTGGAACATGTTCAATTTCCGCACCCGCACCCACCACCCAAAACATGATCCGGATCCAGGCGATTAAGGCCACTTTGGTGACCAAAGACGCGAGGAACGGTGAAATGGCGTCCGGTGCATGAGTATAGGCATCAGGCAACCACCCATGAAGTGGCATGAGTGCCATCTTAATTCCGAGGCCGAGGAACATGAAAATCAACCCACCGACGATGGCTTTGGAAGTCATTAATTCAGGCACTCGCTGAGCCAAGTCCGCCATGTTGAGGGTTCCCGTCGCCGCATAAAAGTAGCCCACCCCTAATAAATACAAGGAGGCCCCAAGCGTGCCCAAAATGAGATATCGAAAGGCGGAGACGAGAGCTTTCCCACCTGCAACTCCTACCAGGGCATACCCGGATAACGCGGCAACTTCCAGGAACACAAACACGTTAAATAAATCCCCAGCGAAGACGATCCCTGTAACCGCTGCAATCAACAAAAGGATCAAGGTGTAGTAGGGCACAATCCGTTGTCCAAGCGCAGAAGACGATGTCGGACCTGCATTGATCAAGGAAATCAATGCCAATAGGCTGAGGGTCACCATGATGACACTCGCCAGCCCATCATCGACCCATTCAATGCCAATGGGAGGCGCCCAGCCGCTGAAGGCATAACGAATCTCTCCCGAATCCATGACGACGACAACATTGGCGATCGATGCGACACTCATGGCAGAGACGGCCGCTATTGCCATCGGTCGACACCACTCACGATGTTTCAATCCGACCATGGGCAAAGAGATGGCTGTCAAGAAGGGAAGCAGGAAGAGGAGCGCGGGAAGGTGATGACTCATTCCAATCTCTTCAAAATTTCATCTTCATCCAAGGTGCCATATTTCCGATAAATCGCCGCGACCAAGGCCAAAGAGACGCCCAAGGTCGCGATCTGGACCACGATCGCCGTTAACGTCAAGACATGCGGTAATGGATTGGTATAGGTTGCAGCTTGGACTGGGCCTGTTCCGGACAACAGAATAGGTACCGTTGCTCCTGTTTTCGCACTGATCGCCACGAGAAAAAAAATCACGCTGGTCTGCACGATGTACAGGCCAATGAGCTTTTTGACGAGGTTATGGTGGGTCACCATGATGTAGAAGCCCCAGAGAAACAGGATCACGAAGGCAATAAAGTTTGGCCGGTGAAGCCACGCCTCAATGAGTTCAAGCATGTGAGTCCTCGTCGTTGGACGACAAACTAAACACAATAGAGATAACCGTCACAGCGACATCGACCGCTACACCAATTTGTGTCAGCATGATGCCCACATAACGGCGTGAAGCGACCTCGAGGCCGGGGATTTCGAGGGCGGCGTAATTCAAAAACTCCCCACCCCCAATCAGACACAACCCACCGACCCCAGCAAATATCAGCAAGCCAAGCCCATCACCATGCACCACCTTCTTTGCCACCTTGCTATACGACGCGCTAGGACCAAAAATGAGGATTGATAAAATCATGCTCGCGCCAAAAATAACCCCACCCACAAATCCTCCCCCGGGGCCATACTGTCCAAAGAACAGCACATACAATCCAAACAATTGCACTAAGGGAATCAGAAGTCGTCCCAACGTCAGAACGATGACACTATCGTGCGCTTGGATCATGCCTGATTTCTCCTGAGCAGCAATACACAGGCTATTCCGGCCGTGAAGATCACAACGGTCTCAATCAACGTGTCGAAAGCGCGATAGTCCATAAGAACCGAGGTCACGACATTGGGGGTAAGGGTATCGTGCATACTGTTTTCCAGGTACACGGGAGAAATGTGAACGCTTGCAGGAGAGGCAGGATCTCCAAATTTGGGAAGATCACTGGCCGCATACAAGAGGAGGAAGCCAAGCAGAGGCAATCCCAGCAACGCGGCCCAGGGAGGGGGCGGACGATGAAGGCGAGTATCCTTTGGCGCTGTCTCAAATAGCGTCAACAGGAAAAACACCGTCGCCAAGCCCGCGCCCACGACTGCTTCAACAAACGCCACATCCGGGGCCCCAATCCATGCCCACACCAACGCTAAAAAGAAACTGTAGGACCCCAAAATAAACACCGCTGGCACCAAGTCTTTGACCAAAATGGCTCCACCCGCTGTCAGAATCAGGAGAATGAGGAGAGGAATTTCAAATGAAAACGTCATGGTTGTTCTCGCACCCAAGGTTTGAGGCCCGAGCGAAGTGCCGCGCGAATGGTGGCATGGGAAATGACAGGATTCAAAAGATACAAAAGAGCCAGAACCACGAGAATTTTGAGCAGGTTCAAGCTGAATCCTTGGTAAATGGCCAACCCTGCCAATACCAGAAATGCACCCAAGGAGTCAGTCAGGGAGAGGGCATGTGAGCGGGTAAACACATCTGGCAAACGCAGCATGCCAATGGCCGCGACGATCAGAAAAAACAATCCTGCGAGAATGAGCACAATGGCAATCAGAGACATTTACGCCCTTCCTCGCTGTTCAAGAAATTTGGCAATGGCCAAGGCACCCACGAGATTGAGCAAGGCATATCCCGTGGAGATATCCACGAACATGTCCACCCGTCCGTACACGGTCCCGATCACCACCAGCAAAATAATGGCTTTCGTCGAGATGCCATTGAGGCCCAACACTTGGTCAAACACTGTGGGGCCTTGGACCACACGGTACAAATACGCCAAAATTAAGATCACAAGGATGATCAACACGAACAGAAAAAAGAATGTCATGCTGAACCCTCTTGCTGCCGGAACACCTTGGCAATTTTTTGTTCGAGCCGTTGACTGGTCAAATCATCGCCAGATGCATCATCCATCGCATGGACGATGAGTTCCTGAGCATTCACTTCAGCCGTGATCGTACCAGGAGTCAGCGTAATGGAATTGCCCAGCAGCACGATGCCAGCTTCTTCCCGCAACTTCGTGCGATAGCGAATCAACTTGGGGTCAATGGGAAGAGCCGGATGCAGGATGAGAACGGAAAGATGGAAGCCACTCTGAAGGATTCGGCCAACCAGCCACAGAAAATACCAGACGATTCGCAACCGCAGGATCGTGAAACGAGATGCGGAGCGGTCCGTGTTGAACCAGGCTACTCCAAAAGCCGCAACAAGCCCCAATCCAACAGGGAACAGGTCGAAACTTTCAGATAA
>JADFRB010000315.1 GCA_022561525.1 Nitrospinota bacterium | reverse complement strand
GACATATTCACAAATACCACACCCCCCGCATCGTGCTTAATCAACGGTGATGGTAAATGATGAAAAATCCATTTGAATCGCCTCCGTTGGGAACTTGGACACACAGGCATTACACCCCGCTGGGGCAGTGCACAGTCGATGGTTAACCCTGGCTATTCCCATATTGACATCAGTAATTGGGCCATTGATGGGTAGCAGCGCCTCTGTTTCACACGCCCCGATGCATGGAAGATCCTCACAGACATAACAGGGAGTGTGATCGGGAAAAATTTCAGGCCGTTCATCTTGCTTAGAGACCTGAATGCTGTCATGAGGGCACACATCAACACAGTCCCCGCACGCGGTGCACCGTTCAAGAAATAGCGACTCGTTCACAGCACCCGGAGGTCGCAACCAATCGGTCCGAACTGGATCAGTTTGTTCTTCTTGAGGAGGTTTAGCATCACGATGTTTGATAAACTCGTGAACCGTCATTCCCAAAGAGACGGCCGACTGCTTTAAAAAATTGCGCCGTCCGTAGACTGGTTCAGTATCCGTTGATTTTCGGCCAGGAAATCGGCTCATAAATGACATTTACCTGACACTCCCGCCATTCAACCCTGCACCACAACAAAATAAAACCAGGCCAAGCGACCGACCAAATGTATTCAGCTCCCTAGGAGCCTGTCCCAGATTAGACGAATCTACTGTGGATGTGCTGGATTTGGCCAGATCTTCCGATCCTTTTCGTTGAATAGTCCCACTATTCGCCTCAAATGATCGAAAAATCTGACTCAAACCAGCACATCCTCGTGACGATCGCTAATCTCGGACAGGCTCCTAGACCACCCCAGCAGCCCGAAGCTTGTACACTTCGACGCAACGATCACAGGCTCCATACACTGTATCCCAGCCTGGATGATTTTCTCGAATAAAATCGAGGACGTACGGTTCGAGATTTTCATCTAAATCCTCCACCCAGGAATAGGTGGGAAAGCGACAAAGCGGGCAAGGAAAGCCCGGCATGAGTATGGGCTTTGTGGGTACATCAGGAACCTCGCTGTCGTCAACCTCAACAGCACGCTCGATGACTCGACCAGTATCTTGAGCCATTTCAACGAGTTCAGCATGGGTGAAGTAATCGGTTCCCCACAGTCCTTCGAACACGGATTCCACTTGAGTCGCAGGTATTTTTCGATACCACGACCGAAATTCTCGCAACCGATATTCACGAGTGAACATAGGTTCTTTGCCCGATTGCGCAATCCGACTATCGATGTGCAGACTCCACAAAACTCGATATCGATTAAGAATAAGATGCTCTTCCCCTGGATTCAACCCGACTTTCGTGTCAGGGTCATAGCCATACTTTGGGTCCAACATATCGGAAATGTGGGTGAGTTCATGGCGAAGGTATCGATTAATCGCTGGATCATAGAACCGACGGGGAACCAATTTAATACCTACCCCCCTGAGCCCTTTTTCCTCAAACTTCCGCGCAAGCTTCGCTTCGACAGCACCCCATTTTCGAAGGATGTCCACCCCTTCCTGGTCCTCCTTGAGCACGCCACGCACCAAGACAATCCCAATTTTCTCTTCCAAATCTGGAAATTCTTTAAACCCATCACGGAGAATATCGGCAAACCCCCATTTGGCAAACAAAATTTGATACAACGTTTTAAATTCCGGTTCGCGATCATCAAGACCAAACTTTTCATAAATGGGGTCAGCCATTTCATGAAACTCATTAAAATAGGTAGGGTCCCCTTCCCGTTCGGTTTTTTCAGCGAACGAGTCAATGACTTCTTGAAGAAGGGCTGGTTGAAAGCGTGTTTCCATAAATCAACTCCTTGTACTCGACAACGAACGAAATTTTTGGCCCATCCACTTAGGACCTGAGAGAAAATAACTTGGGCCATATCGCGCCAAGATTTGGGTCGGATTTGGACGGAACGATTGAGAAACACCCGAGGCATAGCACAGCTATGTTGAGGATGTTTCGATTGAGGCCCGTTCAAAGGATGACCCGAAGATTGGATGCGAGATGTCCAAGTTATTTTCTCTCAGGTCCTTACCAATTTCACGACCCAAAAACCAGTCGTCATTCTGCGTATAACGCCTTGACATACTTAACCTTGACGCCACGTTTCGTAGCTAGCTAGTATCTCTTCGGGGCCAGTTGAAGCCATTATAGTCGTCCCCACTTTTCATTCGCAAGGACCTTACAGGCATACTCAAGCAGCGAAAGGACTACACTCATATGGATCACATGAACCTATCTTCTGTCGGCACTGAACCGACCCATCAGCCCGTTCAGCCCATGGAACAACCATCACCCCTCCCACCACCTATTGATGCCCTGAGCTATTGGAAGGCCGGCACGCATGAGGTCAAAACATTCCGTGGACATTCTCAAGGAGTCTGGAGTGTGGGGTATTCCCCGGATGGTCAAACCCTAGCCAGTGGAGGCAGCGATCGATATCTCCGGCTCTGGGAGATAGAGACGGGACGGCTGATTCGATCCCTTCGAGGACATACACATGATATCCGGCAAGTCGCCTTCAGCCCGGATGGACAAATTCTCGCAACGGCCAGTGAAGATCGCACGATTCGCCTATGGAATCCCCAGACAGGCGAAACCACCAGGCTTCTCTTTACACGTTATGATCATGCGGTGTGCAGCATCTCGTTTTCCCCCGATGGACTCATGTTAGCTCGTGCCGGACAAAATAAGGATATTAAAATTTGGGAGGTGACTACGGGGACCGAACTCATGTCCCTCCTCGGAAAAGATCAATATGACCACAATTGGACCGTGTGTACCGCATTCTCTCCTGATGGGATTCATCTTGTTGGGGGAAGCGACATTGGAAAGTTGAAGCTATACGAAGTCCTTCCCAGTGGTGAAGAAATATCCGTATGTCTTGGGCATTGGCTAGACGAACCTGATGATGAAGAAACCGAACAACGCGGATTTTTTGTTGACGATCATGGTGGGTTCCAAAAGCCCATGGAATATTGGATCGGAGCCATTATCTTTTCGCAGGACGGAAAGCAGATTATCACAGGAGGACGGGACGCCATGCTTAAATATTGGGACGTGCCGGACATGAAAGAAATCCGAACGGTGAAGGGGCATACGGAATGGATTCGATGCCTGATCCTCTCCCCGGACGGAAAGATGCTCGTGAGCGCCAGTGAGGACCACACCATCAAAATGTGGAATATAGAAACA
>JADFRB010000314.1 GCA_022561525.1 Nitrospinota bacterium | reverse complement strand
CTGAGTCCCACAGGGCAAACGGTCTATCATGCCGAGATTCACAATTCCTTGAGGGTACAGTTTTTTCCCTGCGTTGGCTATGCCCTCTTCAGACAGGAGTCGGCTCGGGTTAGTTGGGCTATAACCCTTCTTGGCATTATACAAGGGCATGCTTTTTTGAACATTCCCTCCAACTGATGGTGTCCGTCCTATCGTGAGCCTTTATTGGCTATTGAAGTGAAATATTCAACAGTCCCTATATTGCCGTATCCCTTCAGCTCCGTTCTTGCATGCAATGATCTCGTGACCGTTCTGTTCCAGGATTTCCCGCAACAATTCTCGAACCTGTTGTTCATCTTCGATCAGCAGAATGCGAGCCATGGTAGCCTCCTGGTTAGAAAAAAGTGATGAGTCGGAAGCAAGAAGTCCACTCCTCCTCCTCCCTCCCCCCCTCCTCCTCCTCCATGGTCTGACACGCATTGGGGTAGATATTGCGGAATACGTGAATAAATGGTGAAGGATCAACCCAGAGGTCAAAAGGATCCTGCTGACACTCAACCTGACAGGATATCCTTTCAGGTATGGTGCAATCTAACATGAGGAGAAAATCGTGAACATAAAATCACAGGAATGGGTTGGAAGAGGTACAAGGGTTCGATGGTCGATACAACATACATCGCTTGGTTTCCTTTGTGGGTTGGTCATTCTGAACCTTGCGGGGTGCCTAAGTGTTTCGACACCGCAGGGGGAGGGAGCTTTGTCGGAGGAACAAGTTCGGGGATCATCATTGGATGTCCCTGTGGATCTTTCCTGAATGTGGGAATATCGCCAGGGAGAGGTGGTGTACGAATTGTTGTTGGATCGGCATGGGAACGGCCCGTATGACTGGCAGGAAGGACGATTCGAGACCACCGCTGTATCGAACGGTCAGTGGAAAGGAAGATGGGTTCAATTGGGCAATGATCGAGAGGGTGGTTTTGAAGCTTGGCTTGCCAAAGATGGCCCGAAGATTGGCGTGATATTGATCAAGTGATTTTCTCGCAGGTCCTAAGACCATGCTTTCTCAATGGAGTCTTTTGCCGGTACTCTTTGGATGAAGGAGAGGCAACATTTTATAGTATAGTGTGGGAATACCCTCCTGGTAAAATTGACCATCCGGGGTATGATGGTTGTGTCTTGTTTTGTGATGGGCCCAGAGTCCTGTGGACATTACAGGGTGTTGCAAGAAATTGTTTATGATTTTGTGGCGTTCTGCCGAAAGGTAATTCAGAGAAATTGTTCCTTGACACAGAAGGCTGTTGCAATTAGTCTCTCAAGTAAGATCCATAAAATCCGAAAATACTAATAAAATGAGGTACTTAGGTATGAATGTGTTCCCGGAATTCTTGTTGAGACGCATTGTCCACTTTTTAATGGTGTTATTCTTTTTGGTGGCGTCGACTGTGTTGGCGCAGTCTGAGTCTCGGCTGGAGCCTTCATCCCAATTTCAAAATCATGAAACGGTTTCGGGTGGTGCTGGGCTCGAGTATTTGGGGAGCCAGGAATCGAGCCCGTCGTCTTTATCACCGAATAGGGCGATTTCCTTCCAAGGTGAGGAAGTCTCCACTTTTAGTATTGGAAATGGCTCAGTTGTATCGAGTGGCGAACCTGCAGTTGGATCCTCTTTAGTTTCCCCGAGTCCTCTTTTTACTGAATCCGGATTGGACCAAGAACAACAAGCTAAGAATTTGTGGGGATCATCGTTCAATACAGTTTCCCAGTCTTTGTGGGCGAGATCCTCTGATGCATCAAATGTGGCGCGCCTGGATCTTCCCCAACTTCCGCTCTCTGAAACCAGGACTGATTCCACTCCAACGTTATGGCGGTACGGGAAATTCTTCGCGGCTTCTTCCAGCGAAGCGGAAGCCGAGCCTGAACCGCCGTATGGAGAAATTCCCCTCATCCTGAATCCCTCTGTTGAACGGAAGATTCGATACTTTCAAACGGTCATCCCTGATCGGTTTCAGGAATGGTTAGATCGGTTTCAGAAGTATAAGCCCGTGGTGGAGCAAATTTTTGCCGAATTCGGGTTGCCACAAGAATTGGTCTATTTGTCGGTGATCGAAAGTGGGTTTAATCCGAGGGCCTATTCCCGGGCGCGGGCCGCAGGGCCGTGGCAGTTCATGAAAAGCACCGGACGTATCTATGGGCTTCGAGTGAATTGGTACATCGATGAGCGGCGAGATCCCGTTAAATCGTCCGTGGCGGCAGCCCAACACTTGCGTGATTTATATGATCGCTTTGGATCGTGGCCGCTCGCGTTGGCTGCCTACAATGCAGGCGCAGGGAAAATCACGCGGGCCATTCGAAAGAGCGGCACGCGCGATTATTGGAAAATTCGGCGCACACGGTTTATCCGTCGAGAGACGAGGGAATATGTGCCGAAGTTCATGGCTGCGATAATCATTGCGACAAATCCTACGTTGTTCGGTTTTCGCGTCGGCACAGATGAAGTACATCAATATGATGAAGTCTTGATGAAAAACACGATTCATTTGCGGACAATAGCCCAGAAGACGGGATTGGCTTTTGAAGACTTGCGACAACTCAATCCTGAATTACGCCGGAGTATTACCCCTCCGGACAAGGACGGATATTTTTTAAAAGTTCCAGTGGGCATGGGCTATCATGTGGAAAACATCCGGGAGGAACTGAAGCAGTGGACTCGGTCACCACCACACATCACTTGGTATCGTGTGCGGCGGGGCGATAGCTTGTCCGTGATTGCCCATCGGTTCAACATGAGCGTGGGCAAGCTCAAGGGCCTGAATGATTTGTCCAGAAATTTGATCAGGGTCGGTCAACGGCTGCGGATGAGTGAAGGCGCAGAGCCTGCGGATCAGGGTATTGCCAAGTGGTATCGGGTCCGCCGAGGAGATAGTCTCTGGGCGATAGCGAAACGATTCAGTGTGAGTGTGCGGGATTTGAAGATCTTAAACAAACTACGAAGTAGTGTGATCCATGCAGGTCGAATGTTAATTGTCAGTCATTAGTCCTACCGATTATCCCCACGTTTATTCTTCCGTTTCCTCAGTCAATTGTTTCTCAGATACCGTGGTGGGGTCCTCACCAGTTGTGTCTTCGGAGAGTTCTTGGAGCGGCTCGAGCATTCGAATGCGCATCGTGGCTTCATTGGTATAGGGTGAAGCCGTATATTGATCCTGGAGTTGCTTGTAATAGGTCAGGGCTTGCTCCGTATG
>JADFRB010000313.1 GCA_022561525.1 Nitrospinota bacterium | reverse complement strand
AGATTGTCGAGCACGAATTGGCGTTGTTCATCGTTCACGCAGAGATACGTTGGCACACTCGGCAGGATCGGGGTTTCGCTGAGATAATATTCAATCATGGTTGGAACGAAGGAATACACCGCTTTGTCATCAACCACGCCGGTCCCAATGCCGTTGGCGAGAGCCACGTTCCCGGCCCGGTAGGCACGCATGAGCCCGGGTACCCCGAGGGCTGAGTCGTGCCGGAAGACTTCGGGATCAAGAAACGCATCGTCTACTCGTCGGTAGATGACATCGACTTGTTGGAGTCCGTGCGTGGTTTTCATGTAGACACGATCGTTTTCCACCACTAAGTCTCGACCTTCGACCAACTCGATGCCCATTTGGAGTGAGAGGAACGAGTGTTCAAAATAGGCTGAGTTGCAGACTCCAGGAGTGAGGAGCACGATCGTGGGGTGTTCGCGCGTGTCATTGGCCAGGAATCTCAAGTTTTCCCATAATTGTGTGGGATAGTGGTCGATGGGTCTGACCCGCATTTCCGTAAACAGATTGGGGAAGGTGTGCTTCATGACCATCCGGTTTTCTAAGACATACGAGATTCCAGAGGGGGCACGAACGTTATCTTCCAAAACACGGTAGGTTCCATCATGATCTCGAATAAGATCGATGCCCGAAATATGAATGAAAATATCTTTGGGAGGGCGAAACCCAATGAGGTCAGGTTGGAAGTGCGTGGCTGTTTCCACGAGTTCACGGGGAATCCGGCCATCCCGAAGAATTGATTGCTTGCCGTAAATATCCAGCAGAAAGAGATTCAAAGCCCGGATTCGTTGCCGGAGGCCATCTTCCAGGATCCGCCATTCACTGTTTGGAATAATCCGTGGCAGGAGATCAAACGGAAAAATCCGTTCGGTTTGATCCGGCTCGTCGTAGACTGTGAAGGTAATCCCTTGCCGAAGAAATGCTTGGTCAGCCTGGCGGCGTTTCAATTCAAGGTCGTGGGGCGTGAGTTGATCCAGACGTTCGATCAGTTGTCGGTAGTGTCGGCGGGGAGTATTGGGGGCTTCAAACATTTCATCAAAGCCCGGAGTGTGTTTTGAGTCGAGTCGTAAATTATTCATCGTGTGGCCATGAGTGCATCGATGAAAATAAAGAGAACTGCATGAAGTGTATCGTCAATAGGAGTTGTTCCCACAGCGGAATAGGGATAGGTTTTGGCGCTGTTGGAACGGGTCTCTCGTCAATATTTGGGTTTGTCTCACGTACGTCTGGGGTCTCGGATAGGTCCACTGTTCCTTCCACTGGCCTTAGGGCATGATAAAAATAACTTAAACATTTTTGTATCCCATCTTTGGGCCATCTTTGAACGCGCCTCAATCGAAAAAAAACCTCACCATAGCGGTGCTATGCCTCGGCTTTTTCTCAATCGTTACGTCCAAATCCGACTCAAATCTGAGCGCGATTTTGTCCCAGTTAATTTTTAACAAGCCCTTAATTGATCGGGATTTTTTTCAGTGGTCTTTAATCTTACGAGGAGAGGAGTAAGTGAGGGGAACAGTGATTATACTGAGGGAATACAGACGAATGGTATCAGACGGGGAGTATTGGGGAAGGCAGGTTCCTAACAAACGGAGTGGGTCTGCGGAAAAGTATCTGACTTGCCTGGCCACTTTGGAGGGGCAGCCATTTGTAAGAGGATGTTAATTCTAATCAGGGATGAGCAAAGGCTGAATATTCTTTGAGGGCTGCCGTTATCGATTGGCCCAAAGAGTGTGACGGAGCGACGTGTGAACAAATCTGCTCCAAGGCCGCGAGTAAGGTCATGACCGACTCAAAGGTTGATGATTCGCCCATGAGCCCTATTCTCCACACCTTGCCAGCGAGGGGCCCCAGTCCCCCTCCAACTTCGATGCTGAAATCGTGAAGAAGGGTTGAGCGAGCGGTTTTGTCATCCAACCACTCTGGGAGAGAGACGCAGGTGAGGGTCGGGAGGCTCTGCTTAGCGGGAGGGACGAGGGCGAATCCTAGGGCTTCCAGTCCGGCAAGAAGTGCTTGGCTGTTCCGCTGATGACGAGCAAAACGCGCCTCGAGGCCTTCTTCGTGTATCAGTCGAAGTGCTTCGCGTAAGGCGTAGGACATGGAAATTGGAGCGGTATGGTGATAGGTGCGTTTTCCTTCAGTCCAGTAGTCGGCCACGAGGGTGCAATCGAGATACCAGCTTTGGCATGGGGTTTTTCGATTGCGGAGCACGTCTTGTGCGCGCTGGCTGAATGTCAGTGGTGCCAGCCCTGGTGGACAGCTCAGGCATTTCTGTGTGGCAGAGTAACAGGCATCAATGTGCCACGCATCCACCTGTACGGGAACACCGCCAAGTGACGTCACTGCATCCACAATCAAGAGGGCGCCATGGTCATGACAGAGTGGCCCGAGGTGTTCCAATGATTGCCAGACTCCGGTAGACGTTTCCGCGTGAACGAGTGCGACTGCTTTGATTGGTCCAGCCGTTTGAAGAATGTGGGCGATCTGGTTCAAAGGAATAGGTTGCCCCCAAGCGACTTCAATGCCGACAACTGTTCCGCCGGATCGTGTCACCATCTGGGCGATCCGTGTGCCAAAGACCCCGTTGATTCCAACAACTACGCGATCTCCAGGTTCAATCAGATTCACGATAGCCGTTTCCATGGCAGCGGATCCTGTCCCCGATACCGCAATGGTTAGGGCATTGTCCGTCTGAAAAATCCATCGGAGAAGTTCCTGAATCTCATCCATGATGGCCAGAAATTCAGGATCAAGGTGTCCTACAAGTGGAGTACTCATCGTTCGTAGGACCCGAGGGTGTACCATGCTTGGCCCTGGGCCCAATAAAAGGCGCCGTGGTGGGGCTAAGTCTTTGTATGTGTGTGGGGAGTTTGGCATTAATAGATCATCCTTTGAGTTTCTTATTTTAGCGGTAGGCGTCTCGGGATTCCACTCTTTGTTCACATTGGCCGAAAGAGGGTCAGTACGAGTTCCTTTTCAGGGAATGTTGAAAAAAGCCGCCAGCGGCGTTCTCGCCCTTTTGCCGTGCTCACGTACTGAGAGTACGCTCCGCTCGTCAAAATGGCTGCGGCCTTGCTGGACGAACCCTTCGGAAAGACTCAGGGCATGCTTTTTTTGAACATTCCCTCCCACTGGCAATGCGTGGCTCATCTGGAGCTTTTATTGGGTGTTGGAGTGAAATATTCAACAGGCCCTTTCAGGTAGCCAAGTTCCTTTAT
>JADFRB010000312.1 GCA_022561525.1 Nitrospinota bacterium | reverse complement strand
GTCCAGTTGGTAAAGGGAGGGGCGACACGCGCCGCGTCTCGGTTGCTGTCCATCAGGGTCTTGTGCCCATGAAAACTTTGCTCCGTTCGACCATCGCAGGTGCCATGCTTCATGTTCTTGGGCATCGGTCCACTTGTATCGACGAAGAATTGTTCTGTGTTCCACTGGTTTGGATGTGGCATGGCCGTGGAGGTTGAACGTCTCTTGAAACCATTCTTTCAGTTCAGGAAAGGAAGAAATTTTTTCCTTGATCCCAACAACGGAAAAAATATCAGCCCCGTTTTCCCCGAACGCGTCACAGCCGAAGCAAAAAAGTCGATCATATTTCTCACTGGCCGAGAAGTTCGTATCGCCGTTTTTATGGTTGATCCCCATTAGGCATTGACAATTGGTGCCCTTCCAGGGGACACCGAAGTGGTCTAACAATCGCCGCATGGGGACGGCAGCTTTAATCTCGTCCTTGTTCATCGAGTAACATTTCTCGCGTTGTGGTACACCAGGCAACCTTGGCAGCCCATCAGTCGCTGGTGCTGGTATGGACGCGGTTGTTTATATATTCCAAAATGTCGGACATTCGATATTTAACTAGCCGACCGACTTTGACGAATTTGGGCCCCTCGCCCCGAGATCGCCAGGCTTGCAGGCACTTGGTAGTGACATCTAGTTGCTTAGCTGTCACCAATTCGTTCATTAAATTCTCCATGGAATTTCCCCCTGATTTTGATCAAAAAAAATCGGCTAGCTTCTCTATACATGAGATGCTACCCGACCCTCTTAACTTCCGCATATGGAAATTTTCAGCGGATTTTTTCCATACCTTACCTTTTGCTGTTAGACGCTTATTTTTTTAGGTTTGCCATAATGCTTCCTCCAGCCCTTCATTCGATCGATGACATGCTGCTTACTTATCGGGCCCTCAAATGGTTTAGGACGCTGTGCCCAAATAGGTCGCTTCCCGTTCACCAAACTTTTCAACGCATCTTCACATAGGGCCCGGGCCTGAACCTTCCCGATCCCAAAGGATATGAGATGGCTCAATGCATAGGAGATGTCTGTTGAACCAAACGTATACACGCTTCCCAGGAGAGACTCAGACTCATTTAACCATAAAGGAGAATAGGCCATTATCACCTTCTCCTCGGGATCAAGGCCATTCATGGCCGCGCTCAGGTCATTGAGTAAAGTCTCCAACTCTATATCAGGAATGGTAGTTTTTCTGCAATTTAAATGGTCCCGTAGGGCCCATTCCACATCTCTATTGAGGCGTCGGGCTAGGTCAGCGTAGGAAACCCCTTTCTGATGTGTCCTTTCCAATTGTTGGAAAAGAATTTTCTCTAATTCTTTATCTCCTCTGTTTGTCCATGGACCTTGCCAAGTAAGGAGGAGATCTCGCCAGGTTTGTAAGTCTCCCCAATGTTGCTTTATCTGATCTAATGAGGTCCCCTCTCCAATCTCAAGAAACATGCGAACAGGTCCATCCGGCATTTTTTGAAAAAATGCCCAAAGGGTTGGATCCAATCGACAGGGCACGGATTTCGGACGATCGAGTTGATTAGTAGCCACGAGACGAACTATCCTTCTACATCCCAGAGCTTCCCTTGCTCTCTCATCCCCTTTCCGAGCCAGTTGCTGAAGCGCATTATCAGAGTACTGATAATAGGTTTTGGTTTTAGGCATTAGTAAGTTCTCAAAATTATTCGGATACCCGATTCTTATTTTTTCAAACCACCCTTTTGTTCAGTAGCGAAACTCAAAATCTTACGGGCATTAGACTCCAAAGCCTCCCTGACAGGGTCGAGGTTCAATCGAGCGTAAATTTGGGTGGTCGAAACATTGGAATGGTTTAATACTTTGCCTATCAAGGGAAGGCTTGCTCCATTCATGGTGAGCCATGAGCCGACTGTTCGCCGAATGTCATGAATCCGTACGTCGGATAGTTGTGCTTCGCCTCGAATTCGATACCATGCCCGACTGATATTCCGAAGGTGTCCTCGTCCATATCTGCCTGGGAACACGTAGGAATTCCCATTTGCTTTGGGAAGGTCTTGCAAGAGTTCACACGCTGGTTTGGGAAGAGGGATTAAATGCGACCTTCCAGACTTTGTATCTGGCAACCGCCAGAGAGCTTGCTCCAAGTCTAAATCCGGCCATTGCATGGTTAGCACTTCGTTCCGTCTTGCACCAGTGAGAAGGTAAATGAGAAGTACTGTTCGAATATAGGTGTTGGGTTCATGAGAAAGAGCTTTCATGAACCTCGGCATTTCTTTGGGCTGGATAAAACGCTCCCGCTTTTCTTCTTTGTACATTTGAATTTTTGTCGCGGGATTCGGACCAGGAAAAAGTCCCCAATCGGTAGCCAGGTTAAACATTTTTCGTAGGAGCGCAACAGTCCTGTTCGCTTTGTAGGGATGTCCGGATTTTCCGATAGAATGATGAAGTTTGGCTACGTCATTCCTTGTAATCGCTGAAAGCCTGCGAGGACGCCAATGGCTCAGATCTTTGTTCAGGGCTGCAATATCATTGTGGGCACTTTTTTTCTGGGAGGCATGCCGATCTAGATATTCCTGTGCGAGGAGGCCGAACGTGAGTTCGTGGTGTCGATCCTGCCTTGCTTGTGCTGGGTCACTACCTGTTAGAATTGCAGCCGTCAATTCCTGAGCTTTTTTTCGGGCCTGGTCTACAGTCAGTGGGCCATAGGCACCAAGGGTAAGGCGTCGCACCCTTCCGTGAATCCGCTTTTCCAACACGAAGGACTTGCTGCCTGATGTCACTCGCAACGCAAAGCCAGGAAGCAAATCATCTCGCACAAACGTTTGGCCGGTATGTGGATGCGGAACCGAATCAATCACACGCTTGGTGAGCTTAGCCATAGAATCCTCCGCGCGTTTTGTTGAATTCCATTTGAATCATCAGTCGGCCTTTGTTGGCCTGCTGGTCTTGTGTAGACGCCATGTAGACACAATAGGTCGAATTAGATCGAAACTGATGGTAGGTGATAAGATATTAAATAGCAGTAAAACAGGCCACAGTCAAGGCCTGTGGGAATTGGTAGGAATGTGTAGACATATAGGTACTCTGATTATGTATCTGAGTATCAAGGCGGCATTGACATGAGGGCACCTCTAAAAGCTGTCCTTTTCCGTGATGGCGGCGTCAGCCGCGTGCTCACATCCTCATGTATTCGCCCATACACTCCGGTTTTCCGCGCACGGCTTCCTTGCCCTCACAAAACATGCCTGG
>JADFRB010000311.1 GCA_022561525.1 Nitrospinota bacterium | reverse complement strand
AGAGAGGTATCCCAAACAACTTCTTCACATTATTGGTGAAGAGACCTTGATTCAGCAGACGGTTCGCCGTGTGCTGAAATCAGTGCCGGTTCATCACATCTGTATTGTCACCAACGATTTTCAAGCTGAATCCATCAAACTTCAATTATCCGAATGGAAAGATGCGCTGGCAGACAATTTTGTCTTGGAGCCAGAAGGACGCAATACCGCGCCGGCCATTGGTTTGGCTGCGCTGCGCTTAATCCGGCGTGATCCCGACGCGACCATGCTGGTGCTTCCCGCGGATCATGTTATTCATGGTGATGCTAAATTTAAAAACGCCATCTCGTTAGGCTATCAATTGGCGCAAAAAGGAAGTTTGGTGACTTTTGGCATTCAACCGACGAGACCGGAAACCGGCTACGGGTATATTCAGCCGAATCGTCGGACTCGGCTGGGAACGCAGGGGACCTTGTCAGGGTACAAGGTTGCACGCTTTGTGGAAAAACCCGATGTGAAAAAAGCGCAACAATATGTACGGTCCGGCAACTATTATTGGAATAGCGGCATTTTTTTATGGCGAGCCTCTACGGTTTTAGAAGAGTTCGCTCGCCACCAACCCGCGTTACTTCGCGGATTACAGGCTATCGACAAGATGATGGAATCGGGCAAACTCGGGAATCAGTTTGCCGCGCGATATAAAAAACTACCATCGGTCTCGATTGACTATGGGATCATGGAGAAGTCTTCCCATTCAGCCGTGGTGCCGGTCGATTTTTCCTGGTCAGACGTGGGCAGTTGGGGAAGCCTCGAAGAGGTGGTTCCTCGTGATAAGCGCGGCAATGTGAAAACAGGAAACGTCGTGGAATTGGATAGTCAAAACACCGTCTTCTTTACGGATAAACGACTGGTTTGTGCCATTGGGTTAACGGATATGGTGGTGGTCGATACCCCCGATGCGACATTAGTCTGCCCTAAGTCCCGATCGCAGGATGTGAAAAAACTTGTCGAAGAGCTCAAGCGTCGAGGGGATCCTGAATATCTTGAACATTTGACAATTCATCGTCCCTGGGGATCGTATACCATTCTGGAAGAAGGCCCGGGGTATAAAGTCAAACGCATTAGCGTGTTCCCTGGAGGCCGGTTGTCGCTTCAATCGCATCATCAGCGAAGTGAGCATTGGGTTGTGATCGCAGGGACGGCTCGCGTGACGTGTGGCAAAAAAATCTCCGATCTTGGTCCGGGGAAAAGCATGTCCATTCCCGTTGAAACGAAACATCGATTGGAAAACCCAGGAAAAATCCCCTTGGAAATTATTGAAGTGCAAAATGGGCCGTATCTTGGCGAAGATGATATCGTACGGTATCAGGATGATTATGGCCGCAGCCAAAAAGCATTGAGGCGGGTAAGATGAGGAGACGATTTTCATGAGCATTTTTCGCGAGTATGACATTCGTGGAATTGTAGGCAAAGATCTGACGGTCGAGGTGACAGAATCCATTGGGCGTGCCTATGCGACCTTGGCCTTGGAACGAGGATGCAAAACCGTCGCTGTTGGTCGTGATGGTCGATTAACCTCTCTGGAATTGCGAGATCGATTTATTATTGGTGTGAACTCAACCGGTCTAAATGTTCTGGATATCGGCGTCTGTGCGACACCGCACTTATATTTTGCACTGTTCACCCTTCCCGTTGATGGCGGTGTGATGATCACAGGAAGCCACAATGCTGCGGAATACAATGGTTTTAAAATGTGTGTAGGCAAAGACGCCCTGTATGGCGAAGGGATTCAACAATTAAAGGGTATTCTGGATGACCAGCGGTATGCCACAGGGGCTGGTACCGTGACAGAGACGCCAGTTCTTCCACAATACATGGCGTATCTGAAAGAGAATTTTTCCAAGGTTGACGGGTCGGCGCTCCATGTTGTCATCGATTCCGGCAATGGCGCAGCCAGCTTGGTCGCAAAGGATGCGTTAGAGCAATTGGGGTGCAAAGTCACCGCCTTGTACTGCGACTTAGATGGGCGTTTCCCGAACCATCATCCCGACCCCACCGTTGTGGAGAACCTTCAAGACCTCATTCGCACGGTGAAGGAACAGGGCGCAGACATGGGCATTGGATATGACGGGGATGCCGATCGAATCGGAGCCATCGACGAAAAAGGCACTATTCTCTGGGGCGATCGATTGATGCTGATCTTTGCTCGCGACATGTTGGAAACTCAACCCGGCAGCACCTTTATCTCCGAAGTCAAAGCCTCCCAACTCCTCTATGACGATATTGAAAAACGGGGAGGCCGTGCCATCATGTGGAAAACAGGGCATTCTGTTCTGAAGGCCAAAATGAAAGAAGAGAACGCCGTGTTGGCCGGGGAAATGTCAGGCCACATGTTCTTTGCCGATCGATATTTTGGTTACGATGACGCGATCTACGCCTCGTGTCGGCTGGTAGAAATTCTCGCAAAAAAACGGAAACCTCTCTCCTCGTTGTTAGCAGATTTACCGATTACGGCAGTCACCCCGGAAATTCGCGTTGATTGTTCCGACGATGTGAAATTTAAGTTGGTTGATAGAGTACGCAATCGTTTTCTTGACCTGCATAAAAACCCAGATCCCACTCGACCTCAACTGGTGATTCGTGACGTCGTCACCATTGATGGCATCCGCGTTCGGTTCGACGATGGATGGGGCCTCATTCGTGCCTCAAACACTCAACCTGCCCTAGTCCTCCGTTTCGAAGCCAATTCCCAAGATAGGCTCACTATCATCCGTTCCTATCTCGAAGGGGAACTAGATATCTGTCAGCGCGCGCTAGAGCCCTAAGGTATTCTTGCGCGAACCCTTAGCTCACCGAACTTTTTTAGAGATTACAGGGGAGGCATGAGCCTTCAATCCCTGTGTTACTCCGATGTTCTTCCACGGAACCCATCCTTTCTTTAGAAACGGGGCAATAAAAGGTAGCGTTCATGTTTTATGGAAAAGAGGGAGGGGGCTGGTCTGCGAAAGGGGATGTAGCAATTCCATCGGGCACTGTTTATCAGTATTCATGCCTGACCTCATTTCTGCTGTGGTTTACACGTGATTGATCTCAGGATTTCTCCACACGTTTCCGCGTCGACCCCAAAAATAAGAGCAGCTCTAGGTAAAGAGTGGAAACCAAAAAATTATGCCAAGGAAATTTTAAAAAATGGGGTCAGACTCGATTAAATTGATTAATCTCACGTTTGAAAATTGGTCTCTTAAAAGAGCACCGATAGGTAGTCACCTAT